>JAFGHS010000146.1 GCA_016930075.1 Deltaproteobacteria bacterium | reverse complement strand
GCAGAATAGCTGTCAAGGAAAAAATGCACAAATGTTAAATTATTTTAAGCTGTTACGCTAATTTTTGACTTTTTACGAGGTCGTCAACATTAATGGTTTCAAAAAAGTCGTCACCCCGGCGAAAGCCGGGGTCCATTGCCTTTGTAAACGCATGATCCCGCCGTGGCGGGACTGGATACCGGCTTTCGCCGGTATGACGTGACGGGCGTGCTTTCGACTTTTTACGGATTCGTCAACATAAGCGCTAAGAAAGGGAATTTACATGTATTCCATCAAGAAGCTGGAACATCTTTGTTCCTACAAGGCCAAAATTACGGAAGTGATCAATTTCGGCATGACCCCTTTAGGGAGACGCCTGGATGTTTGTTTTGACGGCGACCTTGCGGGCGACCTGCTTTCGGGCAGAATGCGCGGCGTCGATTATATCCTTGTCCGATCCGACGGTGTGGGTGAAATTCATGTTCGAGGGGCGATTACAACAAAAGACGGCGTCAACATCAGTGTTGAAATTTCAGGCTACGGCGATGAGAACGGCGACATCCGGGACGCCCACGTCAAGTTTCTCACGGGCCATGAAAAATATCAGTGGCTGACCTCCAAAATCGTTGTCGGAAAAGGAAAATCGGCGAACGGTCAGCTGGAATTCGATTATTATTATGAACCGTAGCGCCCGGAGAAATAATCATCCAGGATCTGTGCGTGATCAAAGGCCAGGGGCTTTGGGAGGTTGTCTTTTGTAAAGATGCCGATATCCGCCGCGTCGTCGTCGGCAACGGGATTTCCGGCCGCCGTTGCGGTGTAGACGGCGGTTATGGTGTGGTGACGCGGGTCCCGATCCGGTTTTGAGTAGGTATGCATCTGTTTGTGGAGCGACACGTCGAGGCTTGTTTCTTCTTTTGCCTCCCGGACGGCGGCTTCTTCCAGGGATTCTCCGTAATCGACAAACCCGCCGGGGATCGCCCAGCCGTAAGGCGGATTTTTTCTCTTGATTAAAACGATGCCCCGGCCTTCCAGTTCGATGATGATGTCAACCGTCGGAAAGGGGTTCCGGTACGAGACGATTTCTTTCCCGCAGTGGGGGCATGGTTTGCTTACTTGAACGGCCATCATATTCTCCCGGAGGTTTTTGAAAAAACTTAGAATGAATGCGGGTCTCTGTCAAGGAAGAATCCGTGATGGCCGGGTTGTTTTTTGAAAGCAGGATAATGTCTTGACATTTGCAGGTCAATTCGTTAGGTTAGCCCTCCAAAATGATGCCTCTTGAAGGGAGTGCGAAGATGATTGGTGTACTGGTCACAACTCACGGAAATCTTGGAAGCGAACTTATCCGCGTAGCGGAATTGATCAAGGGCAGTCTGAAAAGAGTAGCCCATGTTTCCATCGATCAGACCAAAAGCATGGAAGAGCTGAAGAAGGAAATCAATACGGCCATTAAAAAACTCGATCAGGGGCAGGGCGTGTTGATTTTGACCGATTTGTTCGGCGGCACCCCTTCCAATATTTCCCTTTCATTTCTCAAAGGGGGCAAGGTCGAGGTTATCACCGGGGTCAATCTTCCCATGCTGCTCAAACTGCGCGATGTAAAAGAGGATATGGGTCTTGCGGAATTTGCAAAATATATCCTGGATTACGGCAAAAAGAATATTTCTCTGGCCTCGGAAATATTGAATAAGAAAGTTACTGAATGAATCTTCCATGATTACCGCAATAGATAAGTTTCCCCGGGATGACCGGCTGCCGACGGTTCGGATCGAGGAAATGGAGCCGGAGGATTTGGAGGACATATTGGCTATCGAATGCGCCTCCTTTCCGACACCCTGGTCCCAAAATATCTTCCTCAAGGAACTTCATCATCCTCTTTCACGGAATCTGTCGGCAAAAATCAAAGGGTCCTGCGGCGACGAAATCGCCGGCTATATGATCTACTGGCTTGTTGCCGATGAAGTGCACCTTCAGCATATTGCCGTAAGGGACGATTTGCGCAGATCGGGTATCGCTTCCCTCCTTTGCAGACGAATGATGGAATCCGCTTATAAGGAAGGGGCGCTCCATGCGACACTGGAGGTGCGCAGGTCAAACGCGGCTGCCGTAAAATTATACGAGAAGTTTTCCTTTCTCGTAAAGGGAGTAAGACCCGGTTATTACGACGACACCCATGAAGATGCCCTGATTATGTGGGCGGAGATCCAAGAAAGTATCGGGAGAATCCATGATGACTGTTTGTAAAGCCGTTGCTGCAGGCAATGTAGCGTCGAATCGGGAACTGATAGACGGGCATTTTCTCATGAATGTTAAATTGCCTCTGAGTCTTGAACGGCCCCTTCCCGGACAGTTTCTTATGGTGAGGATCAGGGGCCGGAGAGAACCTTTTTTGGGCAGACCGCTCAGCGTCTATGAGTTTCAACGCCATGTTAAAAATGTTACCTGCGAGTTTCTCTACCGGGTTGTGGGAAAGGGGACGCAGTTTCTTTCACAGCTGAGACTGGGTGACGCCGTCGATGTTCTTGGTCCTCTCGGCAGGCCGTTTGAGATATATCCCCCCAACCGGAAGATTGTCCTCATCGCCGGAGGCATGGGGATCGTCCCCATGACGTATCTTGCCGGCCATTACAGGAGTTCGGGTGCGGGCCGCAACATGAAAATCATCTGTTACGCCGGCGCACAAAACGCCGATGCCCTTGTCGGCATCGAGCGGATGCAAACGTGTTCCGACACGAGGATATCTACGGACGACGGCAGCCGGGGGTATAGTGGATTGGTGACGGATTTGTTTGCGCGGGACCTTCGGACATACGATCCCCGTGAGACGGCGATTTTTGCCTGCGGACCCCGTCCCATGATGAAGCAGCTTGCCGTGATGCTGAAAGATAAATCTTTCCCCTGCCAGGTTTCCGTCGAAGAGCGGATGGCCTGCGGCGTCGGGGTCTGTCTCGGTTGCGTGACGGCGGTAAAAGATGATTGGGGAAAGCGCCAATATAAGCGGGTCTGCAAGGAAGGCCCGGTTTTCAATATTCAAGACCTTATCTGGGACTAAAAAGGACAGAAATATGGTGAACGTCAGAGATATCAAGACAGCAGTAAAGATCGGCAGCCTGGTTTTAAAAAATCCCGTCATGCCGGCATCGGGAACCTTCGGCTACGGGGAAGAATTTGCCTCTTTTGTGGATTACAATCTCCTGGGCGCCATTGTCGTCAAGGGCCTTTCTTTGGAGCCCAGGGCGGGCAATCCGCCGCCGAGGATCATCGAGACGACCGGCGGCATGCTGAACGCCATCGGCATGGAAAATATCGGCGTCCATGCCTTCATCAAAGAAAAGCTGCCGTTTCTCGCACAATTTAACTGTGCCGTTATCGCCAACGTTTACGGGGAGACCGTCGAGGAATACCAGAAGGTCGCGGAGATATTGAGCGGCGCCAAAGGCGTCCACGCCCTGGAAATCAATATATCCTGTCCCAATGTCAAAAAAGGCGGCATCGCCTTCGGGACGGACCCTGACACGGTCCATGACATAACGGGCAAGGTAAAGCAGGCAACGAATTTGCCGGTTATCGTCAAGCTGTCGCCCAATGTCACGGATATTGCAGAAATCGCCGTCAGTGCCCAGGACGCCGGTGCAGACGCCGTATCGCTGATCAACACCTTGACGGGCATGTCGGTGGATATCATCAGCCGGACGTCGAATATCGCCAACCTGACGGGCGGTCTGTCCGGTCCGGCGATCAAACCGATTGCCTTGAGGATGGTGTGGGAGGTCGCCAAGAAAGTCAGCATCCCGATCATCGGCATCGGCGGGATTATGTCGCCCGAAGACGCGGTTGAATTCCTGATTGTCGGGGCAAGCGCCATCCAGGTCGGCACGGCCAACCTGATCAATCCCTTAGCCACGATGGATATCCTGGAGGGGATTCTGGCTTATCTGGAAGTATCGGACATCATGGATATCAAGGACCTGGTCGGTTCCCTGAAGACGGAAAGACCGCGCGAGGAATAAGCCGATCATGAGATGGAGAGGGCATATCGCGGAAGGCGTCTATCTGATCGGCGGTCCTGAAATCTCAAATGTGGGCGACGCCTCGTCGTTCATCGTCGATTTCGGCGGCGAGCTTGTCATGATTGATGCCGGGACAGGCTTCAGGCCCCATACGATCGAAAGTAATATCCATGAAATGGGTTTCGATCCCCATAATATATCTACCCTGATCCTGACCCACTGCCATATCGACCATATCGGCGGCGCCCCGTATTTCCGGGAGAAATTCGGCTGCCGCGTCGTCGCCCATGACATCGACGCCGCCGTTATCGAACGGGGCGATTTCATCCAGACCGCCGCCAAATGGTACCATACAAAGCTTGATCCGATCAGGGTTGATGAGAAATTGCATGGCGATCAAGCGTTCCTGAAATTCAACGGCGACGGCCTGCATTGGCTCCATGCGCCGGGGCACACCCCCGGATCGATTTGCCTTTATATGGACAGGGGAGGAAAGCGGGTTCTCTTCGGCCAGGATATGCACGGCCCGTTCAACAAGTATTTCCGTTCCGACATCGGCCAGTGGGAAAACTCCATGGAAAAGCTGCTGTCCTTAGAGGCCGACATTCTCTGTGAAGGGCATTACGGGATTTTCGAACCGAAGGAAAAGGTCGTCCAGTATATCAAGAGATGTTTGCGCATCCAGTCGAGAAGATGATATTTCAGACTCATCCGGTTTATGCGTATTCTATATTTTGAAAAAAAGTTTATACGTTAAGGGACATCACTCTGCTTAGGCAATATCAAGGAAAACGCCAATAGTGCCGGTTATTGTGTCCACTAACTAATAAATAATTTCGGCCAGAAGAAGATAATGAGGATTCCCGCTGGAAGTATAACGCAACACGAACATCAGCAGGAGTTGGAGAACAAGGCGATTCGTTGCATGGTCTTCTTCGACTGTCCCCCGGGAAACGCGGCTCTGAAGAAATAATTTCAGTTCAGCTTTAACTTTAAAAGTGACAAGTTCAGTTACTGCGTAAATTTCATGAGTCACGGAAAGCCAACAATTCATGATAAAATGTATTCAAGCTTTGACATCTATTATTTTCAACAGCTGTATCAATATCACTTTGGTCCATTAAACTTGTTAATTTTTCTATTATATTAGCTGATTTATTATAGTTTATTGAAACTGAACGTAAAATAGCAGATAGAGTTGACGATGGCTTGTAAAATACTTCCTGTGGATCAATCGCGCTAAGATTAAACCCTATTTGGCCTTCAATATGTTTAAGGGTCAGTCTCTTATGAAGTTTCAAAAACAAATCATACATTGATAGAACCCACACCTCGAATTCCATAATAGAATAATGAATTGAGATATTTTCTGGACTACTCATTTTATTAATTTCCGTTTTCATTTCTCTAAGAATTAAAGAAGTCAATTCTCTTTTTATCTTACCTCCAGATTTCTTATCATAAACAGTGGAATACATGTCTCTTATCCCAATAATATACTCATAACCTTTTTGGAAAAAATGTCTTTCTCTTTCCTTAATGGCACTGACGACTCTGTCATCATTTCCGACGTTTACTATTAAAAAGAAAATATCTGCGTTTCCGCCCTTATAACTGTAAGGGACGATTTGTTGTTCGTTACTGTATAATTTTATGCAATCAAAACTTAACTTTGAATTGTCGAATAATATCAGTAAGCAATGTCTGACAAAAATTAACTCGGATTGTCCTTCGGTAAGGATAACTATTTTTTTCATCTCGTCTATTTAGTTAGTTTTCAGAAAATAGTTGCTTGAAAAAAAGTCGAAATTATTCAAGCCTGTCAACTCAAATTGTTCAAACACCTTTGGCTTATTATGATAATTTATCATTTTGCTTTTATTACCTTTTCGATCAATTATCGACCAGTATTGAAGGGGAACATTATTCATTACAAAGCGATCATTTGTTGACATAATTAATTGCACATGCGTTTGCTTAATTTTGTCAATTAATAATTTAATTAAGCTAATTGATCTTGTGTAATCTAATCCTTCGCCAATATCATCTATCAATATGCAACTTGGGATTCTTTTTAGCAGAGCATAATTGATTTGAATAATTGTGGAAAGTGCTCTAAACATTCCTTGTGACATATTACTTTGGTCTGTATTGCTTCTTAGATCAGATTCTTTAACTAATAAACAAACTGGCTTTGAGGGGAAATTCGCCTTAAATACAATACTTTGAGGTGGACCAACTTCTATTTTATCTATATTATATCTGATCGTTTTCATGTTATTTTTAATTTCGTTAACGAATTCTTCCTTGAATTCATGTTCACCTTTCCAAAATATTTCGGTTGCTTTTTCTGTGTCAAGTAAATCAATATTTTCATTACTCTCAGCTTTAGTGGTATCCGTTGTAGTTGTGTCTATCAACACAGGATATGTTTCTTTACCGAGAGGAGTGCCAAAACGAAAATGCATCACATTCTTACCCCAGCTATGTAAGTCTTCTAAAAAAGGATGCTGCATCGTGTCTCTTTTAGCCAATGCTGCAACTTCATTATGGGGAATTCTAAATTCTAAATAATCATCAAGTTTCGAAGTAAATATTTTCCCTTTGCCTCCAGAGCGCCTTTCTAATTTGAGATGATCATCTATAAGGAGTTTTTCCTTAATAACTTTTTGATCCTCATACTTAAGATCATAAATGATTTGCTTGCCTTTTTTTTCAAAAACAACATGATAATTACCCGATATGAAAGGCAATTGCCGTTGTCTCGATAAAATGATGGCTAAACCTCTAATTATGTTTAGAGTCATGCTTTTACCAGTTGCATTTTTCCCAACAACAAGGTTTATCTCATCAAGAGTACAATTTTCCAACTTCCATAGTCTTGGCGTATTTTCATATTGGCTGTATTTAACCGTTTTTAGCTGCATTTTATTGTCCTCACTTTACAATCAATGAATATAGAAAATTATGAAATACTTCAGCTGAACTTACTCATTCCGAAGAGAAATCTACATCAATCATATTGATATGTCTATTTTTTCAAGAAGGAGGGTGCCCACTCTATGGAACTCTTTATGGAATTTTTGGGGACATCCAGTTAATTCATCGATAGATATTTCTTCACCAAAATTAGTACTGAATATAGAGTGAAGTCACCACTATCCTTATCTGTCCACTATTTGTTTCAGAAGGCAGCTAACTCAATAGCCGATCAGGTCCGTATTGCGCACCGAATAGTGATTAGATGAATTGATTAGCTCATCTATTAAAAAAATTAGTTTTTTAAGGAGGGAGTATAGGTATTGAGTTCCTATGTGTCAAGGGAAAAGGGGAACAGTGTCCAGCCAATTTAGAAATGTCCTATTCTTACCAAAATAGAAGTGTCCTATTAAAACAAAAGACGGAGTTATCCATAGCCTTCTC
>JAFGHS010000145.1 GCA_016930075.1 Deltaproteobacteria bacterium | reverse complement strand
GAGAAGGCTATGGATAACTCCGTCTTTTGTTTTAATAGGACACTTCTATTTTGGTAAGAATAGGACATTTCTAAATTGGCTGGACAGTTTAGAGAATCAGCTTGACACATAAATTCCTTCTTCATATACTTCCGCCTTAAAAAAGCAGTGTCTTAACTATTATCAATCCGGTTGGGCTGCCGGTGTCATGCTGAATTTCAGCCTGGTTGGAAGCGGCGGTCCGGCGGTGTTTTTTTATCGTGATCCACAAAAAGAGCCGTCGGACGTCGAGGGTCGTTAATTCAAAACAGGGGCAGCCCCAGGCGGCCCCGCAGCGAAAGAAAGGATAAAAATGAGCGCAAAAGAAGAAAAAAAAGCAGAAAAAACGGAAGAAGTGAAAGTGAAAGCGGAAGAGACAACCGAAAATAAGCCGAAACAGGTCGGGGAAGTATTAATCAAGGCTATGGAAAACGGGGCTATTGAATTGACCGTTTCAAAAGGCATGAATCTTTGGGCGTTATGCGGCATACTGGCAAAGGCGACAAATGCCGCCTGTGGACTGACGACAAAACCGGCTGAAAACGCTTGAGGTATAAACATGGCAGCAACCGCCCCCTTCCTGCCGGGCGGGTTCTATAAAAGACGCAACAAGCGCGTACCTGTCCGGGGGTAATCCGATTCCGGCAGGTACGCCCGGCAAACAGACCGAGATCAGGCATCATCTCAGTCGAGGCGCGCATTCACCGGAACATAGGTATAGGGTACCTGAACATAATTGAAGAGCTTTGTTTTCCAGAAAGGTCCCAGCAGGCTCCCGATGTTCAGACCGATTCCGGCATAGAGTTTCCGCCGCCTGCCGTCATGTTTGCCCGTGTCTTCGTCATAATCGTCATACCCGCGGGCGTAATAGCCGACCTGGAATTCAAAATACTTCAGATACGTTTCCCTTAAGGCATCAAACCCGCCGAATTTGACTGCAAAAAGATATTTTATACGCTCGTAATCCGTTAAAAAGTCCCGCTTATGTTTTCCTTCCCGGAAAGGATCGTATTCAACGCGAAAATCAATCTTTCCGGCCGCCTCGGGATACCGGACAAGATAGTAACCGATCACGGCGCCAAGAATATTAAACAATTCATCCTCGCAGGAAAACCCGTAATGGCTGAAAGAGTCTCCGATTTCCATCAGGGTCGTCACTCCCAAAGAAGACAGACTTCCGAGCCGGATCGCCTTTTGCTCATCGTATCCCCAATGCTTGTACCGGTAATAGAACAGATGGCTTAATGCATACCCGGTGTACACATGCCCGACCTTGTCGGCGCCGCCTTCCGGGCTGTCTTTTTCGAACCACCCTTCGCTTTGGAAATGAGGATTCCGCTCACCATAATCCCAGGACAGGGCGCCCCAGGTCAGAATAACGGCGCCGGCAGCGGCATTCAGCAGGACGGCTTTGTTTTCTTTTGGGAGATTTTTGTACCAGGAGGATTTTTCTTCTGCCGCAACAGGGGCGATAAAACCAAAAAGAACCGTCAACGAAACAGCCGTCAGAAGTATCCTTTCTACAGGTTTCATCTCATCACCCTGCCGTGTATTTGATTTGACGGCCCATGCATCAGACCGTTTCGGACACAGCACCCCTCGATGGTTCTTACCGTTCTTTGCTTTTAAAAAGATTACTTTGTCTCTGTCCGTCCGAGTATCTCCATGCAGGCAGATTGCCCAAAAGCAGACACCATGACGCCACCCCTAAACCGTACCAGGAAATGGCGCTGTCCAATCCAAGAAGAAAGGAAAAACCGAAAACAAGGAACACGACCAACATCCATGCCGCCAACACACCCTTAAATGCCGCAGAGGCGTTCGGGTGGAGCCCCTTCACCTCGGGCAGGGCGGGCAGCGATAAAGCCGCTTCCCCTGCCGGCATCCGCTCACCGGCAATCCTGCCCTGTTTCCAGTCCATCAGGCGAAGCCGTAATGCCTTTGACTGTTTTGCCAGTTCGAATATCGAATTTCCCTCGAGGGAATGGAGGTGAAATTCCATCTCCCCTTTCCCATCGGTCCAGCGAATACAGGTTTCGGATATTGTGACCCATCCGGGATAGGAAGGACCCCGTGCGATGGAGATAATGCTTTCCCGGGGAATCTGAAAGCTGACTTTATCGCCTGAGTATACAAGCGCATCCTTCCCTGCGAGAAGAAAACCGATGTCCCAGATCGTATGGCCGTCATAGCTGCGGGGAAATTTTTCAGGCGAAAGTCCCACGAACCGCCCCTGCAGGATGTCCTTCGCAAAGCCGTCCCGCTTCAGCTTTGCCGCCAACTCCCGCTTCATCGCCCCATAGCCCCAGACGCTGACAAAAGAGGCGGTCGCCATATACAAAAGCGGTATCAATACAAGGCCTGTCGCGTATGCCGGCGCCGGAAGACCGGCCATGCCGATGCTGCTTCCCAGCAAAAGCGGCGTCAGCGCCGCCACAAACAGGATGACCATGGTGTTCACGAGAACATACTTCATCTTGCGTTCCACGGAGAAAACCAGACCCGTATTCGTTGCCTCGTCTGGGACCGTGTATCCGGTCCCTTCCTGTCGAAGCGGTTGCGTTTCAAGCAGCGGCTTCAGACGGTCTTCGGGAATCCGGTGATTCTTCGCGATCCGTTCAATCCGCCGGAGCGTTGCCGGATGGGTCGAGAGCCTCTCGTCCCAGCGGCCCCAACTGATCGGCATCAGGTTCATTTTCGAGAGCTTCACCAGGGATGTAATCATATTTTCCGAGTCGTTGGTGAGAAGCGCGGCAAATTCATCCGCCGAGCGTTCGCAGCGCCGGGAGAGAAAATACCGGATCAGTACGGCCAGCACCAACGCGGACGGGTATAACAGATATTCTCTGAACCAGTCCTGGAACTCAAACATGGGTTGCGGCTGCGACGGCATCAGGAACGGGATGAACGAAGGGATGATGGTAAACGCAAACAAGAGAACCACCAGGGTCATCAGAAAGACAACCAGAAAGCCCGCCCAGGACAACAGCAGCGTATGGCCCTTTTTCACATGTCCGATCTCGTGGGCCATGACGCAGTCGGTCTCCTGCTTTGTCAGGCGATCAAGCAGGTAATCGGTGATCATGACGCGCCGGCCCTGCATGGCAAAAGCATTGCCCATTTGGAGGTGCTGCGACGGCATCAGGAAAACCTGCTGTATTTTGACGCCGGCCCGCTGGGCCATTTCGAGGATTTTTTCATGGAGTTCGCCGCCGTGCAGGGCACGGGGCATGGTCTTTGAGATCTTGCCATGCATCCATGCGCCGAACAGCATCATGATGAACGCCGCGGCAAACCAGAGCATGGCTTGGCCGATGTGCTGAAATGCGAAACCGATGCCGATGATGACGAAGACAAACGGCAGGATCGCCGCCGCATGCTCCCAGAATCCTTTCACCAGCATTTCCCGCCTGTTCCAGGCGATCCCCCGCACCTTGAGCCAGAGCGGCCTGGTCAGGTACTGGCATGCGAACAAAACGAGCCCGGGCGGGACAATAAGCAGCAGCGCATGAAGGACAGGCCGGTCGCTTCCGGTCAGGTATCCGATGAAGGTATCGACATTGAACGTCCAGAACATGATCAGCCAGACCAGCCAGATGCCTTCCACGATCCAGCGATGGACCCGCCAGTAGCCGAACCAGGCCGCGGTGGCGTCCTGTTCAGCGAGCATCAGGCTCCGCCGCCGGAAAACCAGAATCAGCGCCAGCGGCGCCATGAGCACGACGGAAATCGCCGTTATCAGCGCGATCACATAACCCTTCCGGTAACCGAACTCAAGGGCAATGTCGTCAACCGCCTTTTCACCCGGTTTGACGGTAAGATGGTATGTCGTGATCCCGCCATAACTCGTTTTCTTCAATCCCTGCGGTGCGCCGCCATGACCGAGTCTGGGAAGGGTAATGGAAAGATCGAATCCATAGGAACCGAGTTTTTCAAGACGCGATTGGAGCCCGGAGGGTTTGAGGAGGACCTGTTTAGCAAGGGCTTTCTTCACAACGGGTATGCGGCATCCGGCATTGATCCGGAAATACCGTCTTTTCGTATCGGAACGGACATTCTCCAGGGTGCATTGCAGCGCTTCCTCCAAACCTGCCCTTAACTCATCCTGTACGTATTTCGCATCAGGTCCGTCCTTCTTGGCCATCAGCGTGATGACGGTCGTCATTATGCCCTGGGCGTCAATATTGACATGCCAGTAGACGGCCGGCTGCTCTTCATATTCGTCAAACGCTTCATCCTGTGCCGCGACAAGACCGGGCAGAAAGACGAGAATCAGAAAGACAATGATACGGATCAGCGTATTTGATTGATCTGAAATCATCTTATCCTCTTTCAGCTATCTCTATTCTGTAGCCCTTTTCCCTTTTCATGGGTTGTCGATACGCGCATCAGGAGAGAAACCCCTGACCGGCGGAGGGTGTCCACGAGACCTTTGAAAAACGCCTATTATGTCATGGCGAGTGAAGCGAAGCAATCTCATAAGTATCTGATAATTGGAGAGATTGCCACGGCACTTCAGTGCCTCGCAATGACAGAAAAGAGAGAAATTCAAAGGTTTCGTCCACGTTCTGCCTGGCTTTGCGGATGGCAGTGGATCCCCTGTAAGCGGCGCTGCATACGTTCATGCAGGCGGTGAATCCGTTTGCCGTCTGCTCAACCGGCAAGGGCTTTTTTCTGTTTTCCTCCGGCAGCCATAGGGCGAAACAATCTTTTACAAACAGCCATTTTGATGGCCTCGTAAAAAGTCGCAATGCAGCGTTCATGTCATTTCGACCCCGCATTTTGCGGGGGAGAAATCCTGAAATCATTAAAGATTTCTC
>JAFGHS010000144.1 GCA_016930075.1 Deltaproteobacteria bacterium | reverse complement strand
GATGCACCTCCTTAATCTTTGAAATAATGGAATTGATAAGCCCCGGCCAGGGAACGGCAGGGGACCCAGCGACCGCCGGCGAAGCGGAGGTATAAGACTTGAGCGAGGCGTCGGGGCGTCCGAACGCAGTGAGGTCGCTCGGTAGCCGGAGCGAACGGGGGATGAGGCTGGCGGGACGTCTGCCGTGTGCCACAGGGCATGGCTGCACAGCCGGTCATGTCTTGTGCGTAGCGATGCGGGCAGCATGACAGCCGGGAAAAGAGTCTGTATGGGCGGGAAAATCGTTCTTTTTAATCTGCGAGGGAAAATCTCAATAACTTGAAATGTTATGGGTTTTTCAAGACATCGTCGTGGTTGCCCACAATCCTTAAGAAAATTGTGTCTTCCACGATTTCAAAGGTCAGACGATAAAAGTCATCAACCCGTACTTCCCAAATGTCTTCTCTACCTTTTATCTTCTTTGTATGAAGGGATGGATGTTTGAAGTTTGTGGAGAGCTGTTCAATCTGTCGATCAACCTTGTCCTGGATTGCTGCCGGTAATTTATGATACCTTTTTTGAAAGCTTTTGTAAGCTTTGATTTTCATGATTTTAGCGCCCGTATAAGATCTTTTGCGGAACCATCGCCGACAACACGACCGGCCGTCTTATCTTTATCGGCTTCGCTTTCTTTTTCCTGCCATTTCTTCGTCCAGAAATAGGCCTGAGTCGGATCTATTGACTCTTTTGCCTTGATAAAATGCACAAAATTAAGAATTTCTTTCAACTTGTTAGATGGCAAATCACTGATTCCCTGTAGGATTTCTTGTTTATATCTGGATAACGCCGTTCCCATATTTATTTACCTCCTGTGGTAATTTATTCCGCCCAATTCTCCAGAAGCAGATCGACAACCTCTTTGAGGTTGTGATTCAGCTCGTCCAAGGTCTCTCCCTGTGAATGGGCGCCGGGAAGTCCTGGAATGTACCCGACAAAAAGTCCCGTATCGGGACATTTTTCAATAACGGCGGTAAATACTCTCAAATCACTTCTCCTCTCATGAAACATCAGGATGATACACAATGCTGATGGCAATAAAATGTATGAAAACTCTATGAAAGTCAAGAGTTAAAGAGAAAAGAAATACTTTGAGCAAAAAAGCTCAATAAAAAAGCCCCGGACCTCCACCCGGCCCGATAACGAACCGGACAGAGGCCCGGGGCCCATAGGGTCCTCAGGGCCGAAGATCGCCCTGCCGATCATGATAGGCAGCCCACATGACAATCCATTCATGCTTCCGGGGCGGATCGGCCATCTTGATGGCGCCGCTCTGAATCTTATAGAGCCTGGCGCCGAAGGCAGCCAGGCTGCCGTTGGCATTCCGAATCTGACGCAGTAATTGCCGGGCGGAGACGCCGAGGGATTTTCTCACGGCTTCCATGATCCGCCTTTGCGATTTCCGATATTCATACCAGAAGACCCCGGCCTGATCGCGGGCGAGGCTGCGGGCAAAGACCTTCTTGCCGAAATTCCGGAGGGCATCGAGATCATCCATACCGCGAACCTGCTTCAGGAGAGATGGACTTATCCGTTGCGGCACCGTTAGTGCCTGAGACATCCGCCCCCAGCTGTCTTATTCCAGAATCAGGAAATAAGAGTGCTGTTGATTGAGCGTTATTCAATAATACTTGAATAACGCCGTTAAGATTGGTTTGCTATTCAACAATTCTTGAATAGAGCGGTGCAACATGCAAAGAAGCGGCGCCTATATAAAACAGCCAACCGGCTATCGGGCATTTATTCCAGCGCCTCTACCTCCGAAACCGGCACTCAGGGTGGAAGGCGAACTTCAGAATCTGCTTTCCCGTGCCGACATGGCGCTGGCCCGGCTCGACGGCCTAGCTGAAATATTGCCTAATGTCGGTCTTTTCATCGCCATGTACGTGAAAAAAGAAGCCCTTCTCAGTTCTCAGATCGAGGGCACCCAGGCTTCTCTGGATGATCTTCTCGCCTATGAAAGCGGTGATAAACTCGAAAATATCAATGACGTAACGGAGGTTGTCAATTATGTGAAAGCGATGAATTACGGCATCGAACGACTTGAGACCTTGCCGATGAGCCTTCGCCTTATCAAGGAAATCCATGCCATACTTCTGGAAAGCGTTCGAGGCAGCGAACGGTCCCCTGGTGAATTCAAGCAATCGCAGAACTGGATTGGTCCTCCTGGCTGCACCCTCAATGAGGCCTCATTTGTTCCTCCACCTCCCCATGAAGCCATGTCGGCCATGGGCGATTTGGAGCATTACTTTCACGACAAAACCAAACTCCCGGTGCTCATTGACTGCGCCCTCATCCATTACCAGTTTGAAACGATCCATCCCTTCCTCGGCGGCAATGGCCGCATGGGACGTCTGCTGACTACTTTTTTCCTATACTGGAAGGCGGTCATGCACAAGCCGCTTTTGTACCTCAGTTACTGTTTCAAAAAGAATCGGCAGGAATACTATGATCGGCTGAACATGGTCAGGAAT
>JAFGHS010000143.1 GCA_016930075.1 Deltaproteobacteria bacterium | reverse complement strand
TGTTAAAAATTGAGGGAACGACGCTTTATGTCGAAGGCCTCGACGCCATCAACGGCACCCCCGTCCTCGACATCAAGATGTGTTGGAGCGCTGTAAAAAATCCCTGATGCGTAAAAAAAACTTGAAAAACTCATTGAACAGAAGGCGGCAATATGGTTATCTGTCGGCAAGGAAGTATTTATTAGTTATTATGCCTATTCATTTTTGATTCTTTAAGGCGATTCCGTGTGTCAACCATAACAATTCAAGGAGGCGAAGATGAAAAAAAACTATTTATGCTTGAAAGTTACCGTTCTTTTAACCATGGTTCTTTTTTTGATCTGTTCGGACGTCATGGCAGGCGGCGGGGTAAACTGGAAAGTGGATGTCAGAAACGACACCATTTTCACATGTCGCGTCGTCGTATATAAAGATAAATTAGCTGTCGCTGAGTCTATGGATTGGCGGACATTACAACCGGGGCAACGGACAACATTCGAGACGGGATCTTTATGTCCCTGTGCCATTGAAGGAGAAGTCTATGATCCAAAAAGCTGGACCTGGAAAAAAACGCGTCTGGTAAATATCGGCTTGGGAAACGAAATATCGACCTTCAATGGCGCCTCGGCCGCCTGCTGGAACAGCTCCTGGCAGTTGTGCCGGAAAGCGGGGACCGATTCGGACACAATGCGGGATAAAGATTTCAGCTGGTGCAAATATTAAAAACGCTCGTGTTAGATTCCCGGCGACCATTTCTATCGACCGGGCAACCATGAAAAATATCAGAAACGTAACGACGTGCGTCCTGTAAAAGAACTTTTGGCGTGCCGCTTTTGGCGCTCTCGTAAGAAGTCGCAATGCAGCGTTCATGTCATTTCGACCCCGCATTTTGCGGGGGAGAAATCCTGAAATCATTGAAGATTTCTCGTCGTCCCGCTTCAGCGTGACTCCTCGAAATGACAGAATTCACCTTTTTACGAGGCCGTCACTTTTGACGCTCTCGTAAAAAGTTGGATTTGTGTCTTTTTTGTCATTCCCGTGAAAGCGTGTATCCGGTCTTTTCAAGTACTTACATTTTTCTGGATTCCCGCCTGCGCGGGAATGGCAGACTTTTTACGAGACCATCACTTTTCAGACGACAAAAACCGGTCCGTTCAAAAACCAAAATTTTTCTGGAGAATCCGGATATATCCGTTTAGTTCTTCCGGAAACCAAAATCATACTCCCGCACATCGGCAACCCCGACTTTCCGTTCAATGGTAAAGCTCTGGCCGGCACAGACCGCTGCCATCCCCAGCCCATCACAACGGGTTTTATGCCCGTACATGTTCACGCACTCCTTTCCCCAAAAAAATGTTGATATTCCATATTATCCGATTAGCATTGGGACATTGGGACAGTAGTGATCAATTTCATATTATTTTTTTTATCTTTTTTCGTTGACAAAGCTTTATGAGTTGCTATATTACCGCTCGGAAATATATATGGAGGTTTTGCTGTGGAAGACTTTATCAAAGTCATGAAGGCCCTGTCCGATCCCAACCGCGTCAAACTCTTGAAAATACTCCAGGAGCGAATGATGTGCGTCTGTGAGATCCGCGAGGCCCTGGGCATCGCCCAGCCGACGGTGTCCAAACACTTGAAAATCCTGGAAGCGGCGGGCCTCGTGGGTCATGAGAAAGACGGCCTCTGGGTCAATTACCATCTGACGGACGGCCGAGCCAGTCCTTATGCGGCCAGTCTGCTGGGTCAGTTGAAGCACTGGCTGGCGGATGATCCGGAGATCGGGGTGATCGGAAAAAGACTTACCGGCATCTGCCGCGAAGAAATCTGTAAAAAAGAGAATTGATCCCAATCATATTACCGGATCGGAATTCATGGCAGGTGATTTTTCCCGGTATCCATCGTGATTTGAGGAAGGACTTAGACTTATGGCAGAGCATATCGTCAAGAAATTATCGTTTCTGGACCGCTATTTGACCGTCTGGATTTTTACGGCCATGCTGGTCGGGGTGGGACTGGGCTACCTGATCCCCGGCGTTGAGCAGTTCATTAATCGCTTCCAGGTGGGCACGACAAACATCCCCATTGCCGCGGGACTCATCCTGATGATGTATCCGCCCTTTGCCAAGGTGAGATATGAAGACATGCCGGAGGTCTTCCGTAACGTGAAAGTCCTCAGCCTGTCTCTCGTCCAGAACTGGCTTATCGGGCCGGTTCTGATGTTCATCCTGGCCATTGTCTTTCTTCCCGACAAGCCGGAGTATATGGTGGGACTGATTATGATCGGCCTGGCCCGCTGCATCGCCATGGTCATCGTCTGGAATGAGCTGGCCAAGGGCAATACGGAATACGCAGCGGGGCTCGTCGCCTTCAACAGCATCTTCCAGGTCTTGTTCTACAGCGTCTATGCTTGGTTTTTTATTACAATATTACCGCCGCTTTTCGGTCTGTCCGGAAGCATCGTCGAGGTGAGCATTCGCCAGATCGCCGAAAGCGTCTTCATCTACCTGGGAATTCCCTGTATCACCGGGGCACTGACGCGCCTCATCGGCGTGAAGCTCAAAGGCAAAGAATGGTATCATGCCAAATTCGTCCCGCTGGTGAGCCCCATTACCCTGATTGCACTGCTGTTCACGATTCTGGTCATGTTCAGCCTCAAAGGCAACCTGATCGTTCAGTTGCCTCTGGATGTCGTCCGGATCGCCATTCCCCTGCTCATTTACTTTGTGGTCATGTTTCTGGTGTCCTTCGTCATGGGAAAAAAGCTGGGGGCGGACTATTCAAAAACAACAACCCTGGCCTTCACTGCCGCCAGCAACAACTTTGAACTGGCCATCGCCGTGGCCGTCGCGGTCTTCGGCATCAATTCCGGCGCGGCTTTTGCGGCCGTTATCGGACCTCTTGTCGAGGTGCCGGTCATGATAGGGCTGGTCACTGTCGCCCTCCGGTTCCAGGGGAAGTACTTTCCCTTGGAGTTTGCCCGCAGGTAGCAGCAGAAAAGCTGAACGGACTGTACGGTTAACTCAAGGGATGACTTCCAAAAAGCAAGATGTCCAATCACGACAGAAAGGAATAGAACAATGGAAATCAAAGAAATAAAAATACTCGGTCCGGGATGCCCCAAATGCCACCAGGTGGAAAAGCTGGTGAAAGAGGCCATTTCCGAAACAGGCGTGGCTGCTGATGTGGAAAAGGTGACGGACTTCAAAAAAATCGCCTCGTATGGGGTCTTCGGGACGCCCGCCGTTGTTGTGGATGGCGTCGTCAAGGCGGTCGGCAAGATCCCTAAAAAAGAAGAAATCTTGGGTTGGCTTGGGAAATAGTTCAAATAAGAGAAGGAATTTAGATCATGAAAGAAACGACGAAGTTCGGTCTTATCGTTGCGGTATTTCTGGCCGCTTATTATCTGCCCTGGGAGCATATCGTCATACGGCAAGCAGGCCTGGAATCGTTTATGATGCTTCAGGACTATGCCCGCCAGCACGTCCTGACCTGTCTCATCCCGGCATTTTTCATCGCCGGGGCGATTTCCGTTTTCGTGTCACAAGCGGCGGTCCTCAAATATTTCGGCGCTCAGGCGAACAAGTTCCTCTCCTACTCCGTTGCGTCCGTTTCCGGAACCGTCCTGGCCGTCTGCTCCTGCACCGTGCTGCCGCTGTTCGCGGGCATCTATATGCGCGGCGCGGGGATCGGTCCGGCGACGGCATTTCTCTATTCCGGACCGGCCATTAATGTCCTGGCCATTGTCCTGACGGCGAAAGTCTTGGGCTGGAAACTGGGCCTGGCGCGGGCCGTCGGCGCCGTTGTTTTTTCCGTCATTGCGGGGCTGGCCATGGCCTTTATTTACCGTCGGGAGGATAAAGAAAGGGCCGAAGGCGCGATCTATATGCCGGAGGAGGATGAAAAATCGCGGACGCTCTTGCAGGATTCGCTGTACCTCCTGACCATGGTTCTTGTTCTCGTTTTTGCCGCCTGGGCAAAACCGGCATCGGGCGAAGCGGGCCTGTGGGCAGCCATATTCGGGATGAAGTGGATCATCACGATGATCCTGCTTATTATTCTCGCTGTAATGCTCAAGGTCTGGTTTACGAAAGAAGAACTGACGAACTGGGTGCTGGCGACCTGGGGATTTGCCCTTCAGATCCTGCCGCTCCTTTTCGCCGGCGTCCTGGTCGCCGGTTTTCTCCTGGGCCGCCCCGGCTATCCGGCACTGATACCGGAGTCCTACATTGCCGGTCTCGTGGGGGGCAATTCCCTTTGGGCAAATTTCTTTGCCTCCATTTCCGGCGCCCTGATGTACTTTGCCACCCTGACGGAAGTGCCCATCCTGCAGGGGCTGATCGGCTCAGGCATGGGTCAGGGGCCGGCATTGGCCCTGCTTCTGGCAGGACCGTCTCTCTCGCTCCCTGCCATGATCACATTATCCAGTATCATGGGGCTGAAAAAAACGCTGGTTTACGCGATCATCGTCGTCATCCTGGCCACGGGCACCGGCATGATCTACGGCTGGATGATGGGATAGGAAGGAGGCCGTAAGATGGCTGAAAGCGACGTGATGCAAATACGGATCAACAATAACCTGATCGGCATCATCGGACTGAAGAAGGTCATGGAAGAGATGGCCGCGGAACGAAGCCGCTATGCCGATGACGCCATCGGCAACGAAATCCTGACCCGCGTCTCAAAATTGAATTACATCCCCCAAAAGGCCCAAGAGGCCTGCGCCAAGGCCTTTGCACGGGAATTCAAAAAATATCTGGGCGAGCCTGTGGATGAAGAGAAGCCGGCAGGATTGCGCGTCGTCGTCCTCGGCCCCGGTTGCGCCCAATGTGACCATCTTGAGGCGGACGTCCTTAATGTCATGCAGGAAATGGGTTTGGCCGCCGATTATCAGCACATTACGGATATTCGGGAGATCGGGAAATACGGCATTATGGGCCTGCCTGCCTTATTGATCAATGACCGCGTCGTTTCCGCTGGGACAACGCCTCCGAAAAACAAAATCAAGGCATGGCTTACAGAAGCAAAGGGAAAGGATGCGAAAGGCGCTCCATGACGGATCAACATTATCATAACCTATCCTGGAGTCGCCGTCTTTTCGCCACCATGGCGATGAATCTGGTGATTCCCGTCATCCAGATTTACGGGGGAATCGTCTCCGGCAGTATGGCGCTCATCAGCGACGCTGTTCATAATCTGAGCGATTTCACCGCCGTCCTCATCAGCTACATCGCCCTGAAGGTAGGCGGCAAGTCGCCTGACATCAAGCAGACCTTCGGCTACCGGCGTCTGGAAGTTTTTGCCGCCGTTTTCAACGTCGCCCTGCTGTTGGGGGCGGGATTCTATATCGCCGTCGAATCATGGGGGCGATTTCAGAATCCGCAACCCATCAAGGGCCAATGGGTGATCTGGATCGCTGCGATTGCCTTTCTGGCCAATATGGCATCCACCGGCCTGCTTCACGCCGGTGCAAAAGAGAATCTCAATATGCGGGGCGCTTTTCTCCACATGCTGACGGACGCCCTCATGTCCCTCGGCATCGTCGTCCTGGGCATCGTATGGCTATACAAACCCTGGTATTGGCTCGATCCCGTCTTTTCCTGGCTGATCGTAGCGATAATTGTTTACAGCAGTTGGGCCATTTTGAAAGAAGCCTTCCTGATCTTCATGAACGCCACGCCGCCCGGCATCGATATTGCAGCCATCCGGAAGGAGATCGAGGCCATCGACGGCGTCAAGGAGATTCATCACCTCCATATCTGGAATCTCTCCTCGGAAAGTATGGCCCTGGCCGTCCATATCCTGACGGAAGACCGCATGCTGAGTGAAGTCGATGGGATAGCCGCTGCAATCCGCGACATGCTCTTGTGCAAATTTAACATCGATCACCCGGTCCTGCAGTTTGAAACGAAGCATTACGAAGAGGCGGGGCTTTTTTGCTGTCCGACAAATAACCATGCAGGTAAAGATTTTTAAAGAAGCATCAATAAAATAAGTTGGAGGATTTGTGCATGAAGAAAAAATGGTTGGCAGCCCTTGTTTCGGCCATACTGACTGTTATTTTTATGACCGTCGCAATAATGCCGGCATACTCCGCCGGAGCTGCCAACGTCCCCGTAAAGGGCATGGTGACCATGGTCGATCTGGGCGCAAAATCATGCATCCCCTGCAAAATGATGGCGCCGATCCTCGAAAAGATGGAAAAGCGCTATAAAGGCAGGGCGCGGGACTCTGGTTTCGCAAGGGCGCTGGCGTCGTCATCGGAATCTTAGGCGTTTATTTTATCGGCAATCCTTTTTGGGGGAGTTAAGATGATTCATAAAGTTTCGCGTTTTCTGTTTATTGTGGTTTTTCTCTCGGCAGCATTCGTCATTATTGCAGCGCCTGCCGGCGCAGATGTCGGCAAGCCGGTACCGTCCTGGGGTTCGGGTCATTACGAAGTGCTGGTCTTCAGTGATTATTTCTGCCCGCCCTGTCAAACCCTGGAGCCGCGTATCGAACAGGTTCTGGAAGAGCTTCTGGCCGCGGGCGGCGTCAAGATTACCTTTGTCGATCTGCCGATTTACAAGCAGACGATTCTCTATAACCGTTATTATCTCTACGCGGTGAATGCAAACGCCGATTTCAAAAGCGTATTGCGGGCCCGCAAAACGCTTTTCCATTACGCCTTCACGTCGCCCGATGCGAAAAAGGCTGGGGAAGAGACCCTGGAAAACCTGTTCAAAAAAGAAAAAATAGACTTCAAGCCCTTTGAACATCAGGCCGTACAAGCTGAATTTACAAAGATCATCAAGCAATATAAAGTCTATTCGACGCCGACCTGTAAGGTTGTGCACCCCGGCGGCGACATCAAAGAGTATGGCGGCGTTCAGGAAATTCTGGACGGGTTAAAAAAATTGAAAGCAGCATTGAAAAACAGCACTCGATAAGGATTATTCAAGAAATGAACAAGCAGGAACCTATCAATAATAAACAGCGTTTGCCGCTTGGCCCGCCGCCGCCGGAGGCAGGCTGTTGCGGAGAAACCAGGGCAACCCATAAATTTATCGGCCGCGACTGGCGGATAATGGGAATCCCCCGTAAGGCCGACAGCGCATCCGATGGCGTGCTGCACATCCCCATAACACCGAACGGCGATTTGCGCCTTCCTGAGGCATTGAAAGAGCGCTGGGCGATCACAGGTGACAATGAACTGCTGCTTAAAGAAACCCGCGAAGGACTCATGATCTGGCCTGCCGCGCCGCCACTGGCCAAGGTATACATTGAACCGACGACAGCCTGCAACTACCATTGCCGCACCTGCGTCCGCAACGCCTGGGAAGAAAAAACCGGTTTTATGGCTTTTGAAACCTTCAAAAAGCTCATGGCCGATCTTGAAAACGTAAAGACCCTCAAGGAAATCGCCTTCTGGGGCATCGGAGAACCCCTCCTGCATCCCGACATTATCAGGATGATCAAACTGGCTCATGATTTGGGGGTCAAAACGGAACTGATCACCAACGGCGCCCTTCTCGATAAGGATATGGCGCACAACATAATCCTCGCCGGATTGGACACCCTGGTTGCATCCGTGGACGGCGTGTCCTCCGATACCTACGCGGAGATTCGCTGCGGCGGTGATTTCGATAAGGTCACAGAAAACATCATCGGGCTTCAGCGGGCCCAATGGGAACTCAACCGTTCCAATCCGGAAGTCGGCATTGAATTCGTGATCATGCAGCGAAATATAGACCAGTTACCCAAACTTTGGCAAACGGCCTTTTATCTGGGGGCATCCTTTATCATCCTGTCGAACGTGCTCCCCTACACGGAAGACATGAAGGAGGAAATCCTTTACAAACAATCGGCCCGGATGGATAACGACATTCACCGAAGCATGTGGTCTCCGGAGGTCATTCTGCCCCGTATCGACATGCATTCGGAGTATATGGCGCCCATCGCCGACCTTATCTACCTCACCGGCCGCCCAAAGATCGGCCTCAAGGAGCACGCCGCCTCCGACGAAGGGCACTGCCCCTTCATCTGGCAGGGTTCCGCTGCCGTATCCTGGACCGGCGACGTCAGCCCCTGCATCGCTCTCATGCACGCCTACCGGTGTTTTGTCCTGGAGCGGGAGAAAGTCATAAAGCCCTACCTGACCGGCAATGTTGCCAGGGAAAAAATAACGGATATCTGGAATAAAGAAGATTTCAAGGCGTTTCGCAACCGGGTCCGCAACTTCGATTTTCCTCCCTGCATCGACTGCGGGGGCTGCGATTTTGCCGATTCGAACGAAGAGGACTGTTTCGGCAACCCCCATCCGGTCTGCGGAGACTGCCTTTGGGCCAGGCGCGTGATCGTTTGTCCGTAACCCGGCCGAGCCGGAAACGACGGCATCCATTTTGTTGTTCTTTATTTTTTTGTATCGATAAGTGCCGTCAATACGATGATTTGGCGTCCCATATCTCGCGGAGATTATTTTGAATGGATTATTTTGATGTAGATATTCGATAACACCTGAAATTCTTCCCCTCGCTGATGTTTCGAAGAGGCCTTTCCGTCACTTCGCTGTACAAATCAAGTTCATAGACTTTTAAAGAATTAAAAAGTCTGTGAGACATAAAGACATTGAAACCACGCTTGATATCAATCTCATTTATTGCACCTTGAAGCCTGCATGCAATATTTATCGGCCGCCCGATATATTCCTGCTTCTCATGCATCCTGATTTGGATGAGTTGTCCTTCATCAATTCCGAAAGTCAAGCCGGAAATTTCCGGGGGCTTTTCAAGATAAGGGTAAATGTCATTGATATATCGCTTTTCATAATTCTGATTAATGCTGGAAATGAATTTAAAAAAACCGTCAACGGAGGAAGGTTTTTCAAATAAAATGATCCAGCCGTCACCGATAAATTTATAAATATCCGCACTGAAATTGCTTTTATTGATTTCTAAATAATCGGTCATTTGATCAAGCATATCCTGCCACCGTTTTATGTTATCCGTTTTGATCAAATCTTCAAGAATAAGCGAGGAGGAGACAATGTCTATCGTTACAACAACCTTATTGACTTTTTTAATTTCTTCAGCGTCTTCTTTCATAGGATGTCTCTCAACAATGCATATGCCGAATCGGTTCCCGCAATTTTTACAAATCTACTTTACTTTTTCACAGAAAAAAAGGGAATAATGCTCATAAAATCAACTCAATAATCTAACTTCTTCAGCCGGGGATTTGGAACATGAAAAAACACAATGACGCTTAATCGAAAGGTTCGAACAGCCCGTTGACGGTTTCAGCTCTCTCTGGCTTAAGAACAACATCCTGTCGCAAGCGATAAAAATACTCACAAGAAACCACGGGGAGTTATGCCGAAAGGGGAGCAATGAAATTCGGGTTATCCCCCTGAAGGTCATAACCCGTTGATTTCATTGGTGCCTGGGGCGGGAATCGAACCCGCACAACGTCAAGCGTCGAGGGATTTTAAGTCCCTTGCGTCTACCAATTCCGCCACCCAGGCATTCTTTATGAAACGAAACAAGACGATCGCTTGTTCAAACCTTGAAACGTTGCGAGTTTCGTACATCATATTTGCCTGTTTTGCAATATTCAAAATGGCCATGAAAATCTATTTGCATTATCATTAATTTTTGCTTAAGGTTTCCCGTCATCAGAGAAATTGCTGAAAAATACCTTGATCGCCGTTATTTCGTACGATTGGAAAAAAATCATCATAAAGGACCATAACTTATCATGCTGGAATGCGACAAATTAATATCCGGAGGAAGAATCGTCCTCATGGATCGGGCAAAGACAATCATTGCCGACGGCAGCATCGCCGTTTCCGGAAAGAATATTGCGGCCGTGGGCAGCAGGCAGGAAATCGAAGCCCGTTACACGGCGGCGGAAATCATTGACGCCAAAGGCGGCATTGTCATGCCGGGTCTCATCAACGGCCATACGCATGCCGCCATGACGTGCTTCCGCGGCATAGCCGACGATCTGGAACTCATGGACTGGCTCAATAACCATATCTTTCCCGCAGAAGCAAAAAACGTCGATCCCGAACTGTCCTACTGGGGCAGCATGCTGGCCTATGCGGAAATGATCAAATCGGGAACCACGGCCTTCTGCGACATGTACATCTTCCAGGAGGAGGCCGTTAAAGCCGCAAAGGAGGCCGGCATCCGATGCCTTCAGGGTGAAGTCCTCTTCGACTTCCCCTCGCCCAACTGCAAAACACCGGAAGAAGGGCTGTCTTATACGGAAAACCTCTTGAAGAGGTGGGCCGGCGACGACCTCATCACCATCTTTATCGAACCTCACGCCCTCTACACCTGCTCCCAGCCCCTGCTTGTTGCGGCCAAGGCCCTGGCAGACCGTTACGGCGCGCCTTTAGGCGTCCATCTTCTCGAAAACCAGTCGGAGCGGCAGCAGTTGGATGAAAAGTTCGGAAAGAGCGCCGTCGCTTTTTTAAACGACATCGGCCTTCTGGACGACAGGTTCATTGCTTACCATTGCGTTTGTATGGATGATGCGGACATCAAGATGTTTGCCGATCACGGGTGCAAGGTGATTCACACCCCGGAAAGCAACATGAAGCTTGCTTCCGGCGTCGCCCCCGTGCCGGAGATGATCGCCTGCGGCATATGCGTAGGACTCGGCACCGACGGCTGCGCCAGCAACAACAATCTCGATATGTTTCAGGAAATGGATTCGGCGGCAAAACTACACAAGGTGCACCGCCTCGATCCGACCATCATGGACGCCAAAACGGTTCTGGAGACGGCCACCCGCGAGGGCGCCCGGGCGCTGGGGTTGGACCGCCTGGTCGGCCAAATCAAAACGGGCATGAAAGCGGACCTCACCATCATCGACATCAACAAACCGCATCTCACGCCCATATATCACGAATACTCCCATCTCGTTTACGCCGTTGACGGATCGGATGTGGATACGGTCCTGATCAATGGGAAGGTCGTCATGAAAAACCGGCAACTCCTGACCATCAACGAAAATCAGGCGATGGACAGGGTGAAAAAGATAGCGGAACGGGTAAAAGCCGGCATGGATGAAAAGTAGTTTTCTTCAGGGCGCCCGTCAACTTGGTGATAGAGGATTTTCATGATGAAAACGAGCCGTTACATCTTTTTTTTATCAGCCCTTATCCTTGTCCTGGCGCATCCCTGCCGTTTATGGGCAGCGCCCCATGAGGTCATCCTGTTCCCCCATGCCGCCTATATAACGGAAGATTCTAAAATCCGTCTGCAGCCGGCGAATCATGATCAAAAAAAGGCCGTTTTTCTGCTCCCCGCAGAGGCCGACCCGGCATCTCTTGTTTGCGGATTTGCCCAAACGACGACCATGCGCATTGAAGGCCTGTCATGGCGGCAGATCATTCCCGATAATGATGAAACCATCAAAGCGCTGCGCAGCAGGCTGAAAAAGGGGCAGGAGGAAAAGAACGACCTGCTGGCCCATATCAAATCCCTGGATGCGCAAATCCAGTTCTGGCAGGCACAGGCAAAGGGCAAGGCAAAAAGCAACGCCGAAGCGGTAGGCACCGTCGCTGCCGTCGGGAGAAATTTGAAAGCCCTCTACCGGGAAAAATTCATGAAAGAGGCGGAAGCGGAAAAAACGGACAAAGTCATTGCCGATTGTCTGGATGAGACAGGCCGGTATGAAACGGGCAAAGGCGTCCTTTGGGAAATCACCCTGCTCATTTCAGGGGCGCAAACGGGCGAGGCCGTCTTCAGATATTCGTATCTTGTCGGTGATTGCGGTTGGACGCCTCATTACCGCATTGAAGCCGAAACGCCATTGAGTCAGGTTACGGTAAAGGAGCAGGTCCGCATTGAGCAAAATACCGGCGCGAACTGGAACCGCGTCGCCGTGCGCATCGCATCACGCATGCCGGTTTTGGCTTCGGCATTGCCCGATTCACGGGCTCATTCGACGCCTCCGTCGCAAAATCCGGCCACGGAGCAAAAAGCCGCGGGCCGGTCGAAATCGCTTAGAGCCCTTCCCCAACCGGCAAACGACCATAAAGGCGCCGGCGACGCGGTAAAAAATGAAGCGTATGGGACCGGGGCCTTCTGCACTGATCTGGGCGTTATGGACTTGCCGTCGCAATCGGTGCGCACAATAACGATGAAAAGCGATGTCCTGTCGGCCGGCTTCGTTTTTCTTCTGAAACCGTTGAATCCGCTTGCCGTTATCAAGGCATCCCTCCATCCGCCTTTTACCGGAAGATTTCCTGACGCCGAGGCGCTGTTTTTAATCGACGGCGCTGTTGTGGCAAAGGGCATTTTCCCCATCGCAAATCCGGCGGAAGATATTTATTTCGGTATCGATCCCCAGGTCACGGTTGATCGCCGGCCCATAAACAAATCTGCAGGCACAGCATCGACGGACGGCAGCGATGACCGGCAGAATTTTCTCATGGAGATTAAAAACACCAAAAAAACAGCTGTTACGGTTGTTGTGGAAGAACCCTTGACGTCGTCGCTGAACGGAACTGAGGCGAGCGGTCATTTCGATCCGCAGCCGACGGAGCAAAACAGCGAAAAAGCCGTCTGGAAATTTGAACTTTCCCCAGGCGGTAAAAAAAGCCTATCGGTCTGTTCGAAAAAGGGATGCTCTTGAACTAAGGTGAACCAAATGAATGACAAGGTCCGGGCAGCTATTTTCCGACAGGTTCAAAAAGAACCTTTTGCCCAAAAATTCGGATTGAGACTGATTGATCTTGCGGAAGGCTATTCGAAGGTCGAAATGGATTTTACGCCGGACATGGAAAACATCTTCGGGATGGCCCACGGCGGCGCGTTGTTTGCCCTAATCGACGAGGCATTTGAAACGGCGTCCAACTCCCACGGCACCGTGGCCGTTGCTTTAAATATGAATATCAGCTATACCTCCTCGCCCGGCAGCGGATCAGTGCTGACGGCGGAAGCGAAGGAGTTGAACCGCACCAACAAGACGGCCCTCTACGATATCAAAGTCACAGAGGGCGGCTCACGGCTGATCGCATCCTGTCAGGCCCTTGTTTACAGGATGGATAAACCGCTGCCCTTTCTTGATGATTAAAAAGAATCCCCTTCACCTAATCCTCCCCTACCAGAGACGGTGTCAAAATAGGGATTATTGTCATTCCGAATCCCGCAGCGGCGGGATGAGGAATCTGAAGAGGAATCTGAAGTTTTTTATATCATTAGACATCAAGATTTCTCCCCCGCAAAATGCGGGGTCGAAATGACAAAAAAGTGAACTGCGACACAGTTTTCCAAGGGAGAGGAAATGATGAATAAATTCCCCGGTGCACATCTTTAATCATTGAACCATGCTTCTTTTACTCTCTTGGGCATCGAATCCCGCGCGCCGGCTTTTGTCACTTCTTATGATCGTTTCCCGCCTGATTTAAATCCTTTCTTTTCCTGAACGCAGCGACAATGGCTTCGACCGCCCCGTCAAGGGACATGCTGCCCGTATTGATAATCATGTCATAATGGCCGGGATCCGCCACATCGGCGTTGAAATGTTTTCTCATGAAGGCCTTGCGGTCATTTTCCGTCTTGATAACGTATTGTTCCGCCTGTAATTTGGAATATCCCCGGTCTTCCATGAAAAATTTGACACGGTATTCCATGGGCGCCACGATCCTGACCCTAAAGGTCCGTTCCTTCGGAAGGATGAAGTTTGCACCCCGGCCGACAATAATGGCGTTCCCGAAAGCCCCGATAGTCCCGATCACTTCTGTCAGATGCTTAAGAAATTCACTGGGCCAGGGACGGTTTTCTCCGAACAAAGAGGACAGCAGTGAATCGCGGAACTTGACATCTTTTTCATCGAAGGACTCGATGACTTTCCGGCTCATTTTTGCGCTGTCGGCCACATGCTGGATAATCTGGGAACCGATCAGGTCCATATTCAACGCCTTGGAGAGTCTCCGGGCAATTTCGCTGCCGCCGCTTCCCGGTTCACGGGAAATGGTAATTACCGGTCCGCCCGTTATTTTGTTCAATTCCAGGCCTCGCCGGGCGCCCTGCCTCAGCATGGCCCGCCATTTCTCCACCTGGTCGTTGACCATCTTGTCCATGACCTCCTGCTTGTTGAGCAGATCATTTGCTTCGGTATCCTTGATGGTCAAGTCCCTTGTGTAATCGGCGCAATTTACACCCAGGAAAACATCCGACGTTATCCTGAATCTCTTTTGGCAGTCTCTGCGCCAGGCACACAAGCCGCATATCTGTTTTTCCCTTGCCATGATCATAACCCCCTTTCTTGTTTTTTCAGCGGTATGATCTTTTTCCCTACGCTCATTGCTTCGAATCCGGCAACAATATCCAGCAATTCCTCTGTGATGTTCATCTGACGCTTCCGGTGAAACGCCCCGTCAAGTTCCTGGAGGCGTTCTTCAATATTCTTTTCCGCATTTTGCATGGCTGCCAGACGGCTGGCGTTTTCACTCGCAAGAGATTCGGCAAATGCCCGATAGAGGGAAACGAAAAGGTATTCGTGAATCAGCCCGCGAAAGAGGTCATTCCAATCCATCCTGAATGTCGGCAAAGTTTTCGTCGGCCATTTTTTCTTTTCCAGATTTTTAAGCCAGTTGCGGTCCACCGGCAACAGATGCAACGTTTTCTGTCGATACGTGGCGCCGGACATATATTCGTTATAGAAAAGATAGACGTGCTGAATCTGTTTCCGGATGAGCCACTCATCCAGGATCATGATGATTTCCTGCACCATCGGTGTGATCCCCGCCGTGGAGCCCGGCACGGTAAGACCTTCCGTAATGACAAGTCCCGCATCTTCGATGAAACCGTTCACCCGGAGCCCGACCGTCATGACCGTCCGATGTTCTTTGTCGACGCCCAGTTTATCCATTTCGTCAATGGCGTGAACGGAGATTTGTTCGTTCAATTGACCGCACAGCCCCTGATCTGAACCGAAAATGATAGCTCCCATCCTGAGACAGGGTGCCGCCTGTGCCATCTCGACAGACTCCGGTTTGTTCTTCAGAGCGATTTGCAAACCCATTTCGACGGTCTTGGTGTAATCCGTCAAGGATTCCACGGCCTTTTGATACTGACGGATGCTCACAGCCGCCAACGCCTTCATGGTTTTCACGACCGATTGCAGATCCTGGGCGCTCTTAATGGTTTTTTTTAACGACTCAATCGTCTGCACCGCGACGGCTCCTCTCGTTTTCTGCGGCAACACAACCTTTTGCCGCATTTAAAATCTGTTCAAGATCGTTGTCGCTTAGTTTCTTCGCTGTTTCAATACTGTTGGATTGATCGGACAACTGGTCCCTCACGGTCTTTTGGATCGTTTTTTCGACCTCGCTCACTTTTTCAATCGGCAGGTCATCCAGGGCGCCGCCTGTTACGGAGAGGAGGGCTGCGATCTGATCCGACGCCGGCAGAGGGTTGTACTGATGCTGTTTCAGGATCTCCCGGACACGCCAGCCTCGTTCCAGGACCTTCTTTGTGGCTTCATCCAGCCGTGTCCCGAATCGCGAAAACGATTCCAGCTCTTCAAACTGCGAGTACATCAGTCTGAGATCGCCCGCCACGGACCGGTAGGCCGGCAATTGCGCCTTCCCACCCACGCGGGAAACCGACTTGCCCACATCCACAGCCGGCAGCATCCCCTTCTGGAATAACCGGGGCGACAGATAAATCTGACCATCCGTAATGGAAATCAGGTTGGTCGGGATGTAGGATGAAATATCCTGCGCTTCCGTTTCGGTGATGGGCAGCGACGTGAGCGAGCCGCCGCCATGCTCTTCCTTGAGATGGGTGGAGCGTTCCAGCATCCGGGAATGGATGTAGAAAATATCGCCCGGAAACGCTTCGCGTCCCGGCGGACGGCGCAAAAGCAGCGACAGCTCGCGGTAGGACCGTGCATGATGGGATAGATCGTCGTAAATAATCAGGACGTCCCTGCCGTTTTCCATAAAATACTCACCCATGGTTGTCGCCGCATAGGGAGCAATAAACTGCATCCCCGGTGTATCCTCGCCGGTCGCCACAACGACAATGGAATAGTCCATGGCGCCCCGTTCCCTTAAATCGGCGATGACTTTGGCCACATCAGAGGCCTGTTTCCCGACGGCGCTGTATATACAGATGACGTCTTTGCCTTTCTGATTGATAACCGTGTCGATGGCGATGGCCGTTTTCCCTGTCTGGCGGTCGCCTAAGATCAGCTCCCGCTGCCCTCGTCCAATGGGGATGAGGGAGTCGATGACCTTGATCCCCGTCTGCAGGGGAACCGTCACGGGGGATCGGGCCATGACGGGCGGCGCCATGCGTTCGACAGGCAGACGGCGGATGGTTCGCACCTCGCCCATATTATCCAGAGGACGCCCCAGAGGATCGACCACCCGGCCAAGGAGACTTTCGCCGACCGGCACGTCGAGAACGCGGCCTGTACGGCGGACCTCCGACCCGGCCCGTAAATGATGACCGTGGGTGAGGAGGATGACGCCGATTTCATCTTCATCGATATTGAAGACGAGGCCGTAGACGTCTCCGGGAAAGCGGACGATTTCTTCGGACTTGACATTCGGCAAACCGCCGACACGCACGATGCCGTGGCCAATAAATTTTATGATGCCCACTTCCCGTTGCTTGAGCTCCGGTTTTTGCATCGCCAGAACGGAATTCAGCGTATCGAAGGTTTCATCGAGAAACGCCGTGAGATTCTCTTTTTCTTGAACGATTGCATCCATTATGAAGAACCCTTCCCTTTCTGATTTCTTACTTAAGCCTTTTCTTTCGCCTCTTCCTGGAGGGCATGGGAGAAGCTGTCTTCAAGGGTTTCCAGATAATCGTTGAGGCTCCAGGCCAGCTTATACCCATCCGTCCTCAGTTCGATGCCCGATACAATTTCCGGCATCGTCTCATACTGGACAGCATCCTGTGCAGCGCCGTAGCTTCGTATGATCTGATTGAGTTCACTGCGCACATCTGCGGGGATGTCGAAAGCGCTCTGGACGATGACGCCGGTCGCGGACTGCCTGACGGCATCGCGGATCATGGCGGCTTCCTTGTCGTCCATGGATTTGACCATCTGAATGAAGAGGGCCATGATGCTCTTTTCCATATCCTCATTGGCCAAATCCTTCAGAACCCGGCTGGCCGCGGCATAAACCTCGCGGCCGGCCCGCTGTCTCAGATGATTGAGAAACGATGTTTTTTCACGGGCAACCGTCTCCTGCCACCGCAGCCGGATTTGATCGACCTCCTCGCGGGCCTTGCTCATCAACTCCTTTCGGTGTACGTCGGCATCGGAAGCCGCTTTCTGCATCATGGCGTCGCCCTTCTCCTGGATGTCCCGGAGTTTATGATCATAGGATTCCAACGCCTCCCGTGCATGGGTTTTCATGGTCTGCGCCTCGTCGTATGTTGCAGCGATTTTTGCCTCCCGTTCGTCCATAGCCTTGGTGATCCGGCCATAGAGGAAGAATTTAAGGAGGAATGCCAGGATGAGAAAATTCACAACCTGTGCAAAAAATACGAACCAGTCGATATGCATGATATCATCCTCCCGCCTTCTTGATGATAAAACTCCAGAATGGGTTGGCAAAGATCAGAATCATGGCGATAACGAAACAGTAAATCGCGATAGATTCGATCATGGCCAATCCGACGAACAGGGTACGGGTCAGAGAGTTCCTTTCATCCGGCTGCTGGGCCATGGATGCGAGGGCGGATTGAACGGCCCGCCCCTGCCCCAGGGCCGGCCCCAAGGAACCGATGGCCATACATAACCCTGCCGTAACGATTGACGCCATGGCAATGATGCTTAAACTGTCCATTTTGAGTCTCCCTTTCTAAATTTATTTATGGTTCTATGCTTTATTTGTTTCTGTTTCTTCTTTTTCTTCATGCGCCTGTGTTGCCGACGCAATGTAAACCATAGCCAGAATGGAGAAGATGTAGGCCTGGATCAAACCGATCAGAAGGCCCAACGCCTGCATGACGATGGGGAAAAAAAGCGGCGTGACGGCAAGCAGGATGGCAATCACCTTTTCATGACTCATGATATTGCCGAAGAGCCGGACAGCCAGCGCGAGGGTCCGCGATAATTCGCCCATGACATGAAACGGGAAAAAGATGAATGTCGGCCGGAAATACTCCTTGAAGTACTCCCCCACGCCCTGAGATGAGATGCCGAAAATGGGAACAGCGAAAAAGACGGACACCGCCAGGGCCGCCGTCGTCGTCAGAGACGATGTCGGCGCCACATATCCGGGAACAATAGCCAGCAGATTGGACAGGCAGATAAAAAGAAACAGGGTGCCGATAAACGGCAGATACTTGTCCCCGCATCCATGAGACGCTTCATTAATTTCATTGCGAATGCCGCCGACCACCACTTCCAGAAAATTCTGCCACCGCGAAAACCGGATGTCTTTTGACAGATTCCGCGTGACAAGCCATGATCCGACAACCAGAATCGCCATGATCAGCCAGGTGTAGATCAGCGTCGCATTGATGGTAATGAATTTCCATTGCCAGAAAATAACCTGATCAGGACTTATCATATCTATCGTCATGATTTCCATATATGCTCCTTCACTGAAGAATTGCTTTGCGCCCGCCCCAGCGCTGCATTAATATTTCCCGAATGACCAGAAAACCAATCATGGCTGCGATAAGACGCTCCCACCGGCCCCCCATGACAAAATAGAAACCCGTCATGATGAAACAGACTCTGACGGTATAACTGATAAACATCCATCTAAAGGGTTTTGCCGTTTCGGAAAGCCTTCGCAACGTGTGCCAGAGCCCCCAGAAGTAGACGGCGCCAAGGACGATCCCCGCCATGAAAGATATGATGATGTGTGCCGTTGTGTTCATTTTTCCTTAAACCCCCTTGCTTTTGGGTTCATCGTCTCCTTTAGATCGATACATGCCTGCCTTTTTCACCCAGAACCAGGCGTTCATGCTGCCAAACATCACACCGGCGATCAGCAGCATTAAAGTCCAGGAAAAACGGCTCGGCCAGGCGGCGTCGATCCATAGTCCGATAAACGTACCGATAAGGGTCGGAATGGCGACGGACCAACCCACAACACCGAAAACCCCCAGGCCAAACCAGATGGTCTGATCCTCTTCCTGCCGAACCCTGATCTTCTGGGCGGCCTTCCGATCGACCCGGTCGGTAAACGCCTCGGCAATGCGGCGCCTTCTCTCTTTTGATTTTTGATATTGATCATCCACGGTCTCTTAACTCCACAAATCGTCTGACAATGTCGGCCTCGAGCTTTGCTGCGGCTGCACGGGCCGTCTTTTCTTTCTCGTCCAGGACTTGAAAGGTCTCATCCACTATTTGTTTTAGCTTTTCCAATTCCACCCCCCGGACGGCGTTCCGGACGGACACCAGAACATCGCTGCCGTATTTGACCAGAGTGCCTTCGTCAATGGCAACGAGTTCTTCCCCTTTTTCGGGAATCGTGATGGCCAGAATCCCCGGCGCCAGGGTTGCCGTAAAATCGACATGGTGCTCCAAGAGGCAAAACGACCCGTTCATCGCCTCCGCGATCACTTTGTTGACGACCTCCTGAAGCAGGATCTCTGTGGGAATGAGCACTTTTAAATTCATTGCCTGATCGCCTCATCGATGGATCCGATCATATACAGACAGCTTTCGGGCTGGTCGGCAAACTCGTCGTTCAAGATGCGCTCACAACCTTCAAGGGCCTGTTCCCTGGTGACCGCCCTGCCTGCACGGCCGATAAACTGCTCCGTCGTATAAAACGGTTGCGTGAAGAATCTTTCCAACCGGCGTGCCCGGAAAACGGTGCGTTGATCTTCCCTCGATAATTCCGCAATGCCGAGCATGGCGATGATGTCCTTCAGATCTTCATAGATGGCGAGGGTCTTCTGGATTTCCTGGGCAATCCGGTAGTGTCGCTCGCCGGCGATGGTCGGCATCAGCATCTTTGACCCCGATTGCAGCAGATCGATGGCCGGATAGAGACCTTCACTGGCTCTTTTCCGGGAAAGAACGATGGACGCCGTCAGATGGCCGAAGGTATGAACGGCAGAGGGATCCGTAAAATCATCCGCAGGGACGTAAACGGCCTGGATGGAGGTGATGGCGCCGTTGGTCGTATTGCAGATCCGCTCTTCCAGTTCCGCCAGGTCCGTCGCCAGGGTTGGCTGATAGCCCAGCCGCGAAGGCAGAAGACCCATGAGGCCCGACACCTCGGAGCCCGCCTGGATGAACCGGAAAATATTGTCGATCAGGAGCAACACGTCCTGACGGGCGTCATCACGGAAATATTCCGCCATCGTCAGCGCCGACTGGCCGACCCGGAAACGGGCGCCCGGCGGTTCGTTCATCTGTCCGAACACCAGCACCGTATTCCTCAAGACGCCGGCGTCCTGCATTTCTCTGTAAAGCTCCTCACCTTCACGGCACCGCTCCCCGATGCCGCAAAAGATACTGATGCCTTCATGCTGGCTCACGACATTGTGGATCATCTCGGTGATGAGAACGGTCTTGCCGACGCCGGCCCCGCCGAACAGCCCGGCTTTTCCGCCCCGCTCGAGCGGCGCAAGGACATCGACGGCCTTGATGCCGGTCTCGAATATTTCCGACACCGTTGATTGCTCCGTAAGCGGCACGGGTTCCCGGTGAATGGAGCGCAACTCGACATTCGGGACTTCGCCTAAGGAGTCGATCGTATCACCGAAGACATTAAAGGCCCGCCCCAGAAGATTTCTGCCCACAGGCACCTGAAAGGGATGGCCTTCATCAATGACAACAGAGCCGCGGGACAGTCCCTGCGTCGGCGTGAGGGCAACGCCTCTGATCGTTTGGGCATCCAGTTGCGTAATGACCTCAACCAGTATGTCCCCGCCTTCTCCGGTTCTGAGGACGTTCCGGATTTCGGGCAGCTTCTTGTAAAAACGGGCGTCAATGACACTGCCGCGCACAGATACCACACTACCTTCATTCTTGATCATTTCTTGTGTTTCCGCCACGTTCATACCTCCCGTGTTATGTGGTCAGTTGTTTGTAAATGCCCTCAACTTTCCGGATGCCGTCCATCAGCCGGTCCATAACTGCCCCGATGACGACGAACATGAAAGACCGGACAACGTCATCCGTAAAGGGTACCCCTTCAAGGAAGATGGCATGACTAAGCAGGAGCATCAGCGCGAGGAATACAGAAATATAAACGCCTCCTCTTCTCCACCACATGGCGGACAGGATGATGGGGATATAGAAAAGGTGTGTGAACAGCGTCGCCGTTCCGAGCATGGCATGATAATAGTAGGTAAGCGCACCGGCAATGATGAGGGCGACAATGATAATACCTGTCTTGTAGAAGCTCTTCTCCCCCTTTTCCGTATGATCCATGGTCAAGGTCTTGATGATGCCGAGTCTGCTGTCAACTTCAGCTTTCATGAGTTCCTGATACCGCTCCGTAACCTGGTAGCAGACGTAGTCGAACATCAGGATTGTCCTGTTCAGGCTTTCCGTCGCCTGACGCTGTTCGAGGGTGGTGATAAAGGTTGCCTGGAACTCCGCATAAAGCCATAGATGACGCCGGATCAGGATCAGGGCGTAAAGCGCTTCCTGAAGCGGTATCTTCTCCTTGTAGCGGTCTTCGGCATACTTGACGGAGAAACTCTTTGCCGCTTCGTACGGCTTATCCGTGTAGAACATCTGCCGAAAATGCATGTAAAATATTATCGCCTGGTCGATGACCTCATCTTCAGGGATATTGTGATAGGTAGGCGTTCTTTTGTGCTTCCTCACATCCGCCGCCCATTGCCTGGCAATATCCTTGGCGTTGGTCTCCGCAAGATCGATAATTTTAGTTCCGTAAGACTGCATAATTACCTCCCTCCTTTCCTGGTGCCGCTGTAAGAAATACCGCTCTTTATAAATGAACTTTATTGTGTGGACCTGCCGGATTGCTCCTGCAGCTCCAGTTTCATGATTTTCCAGTATTTCCGGGCAATAACATACATGATATAGTCGAACATCAGAATCGTTCGGCTCAGGCTTTCAATGGCCTTCCTGTGCTCCGTTTCGGAGATGACGATGGACTGAAATTCCGCGTAAAGCCAGATATGCCGGCGCATGAGGATCATGGCGTACATGGTTTCGTGAAGCGGGATGCCATTTTGGTAGTTGTCATCGGCAAACTTCTCAAAGATCTCTTCCGCCTGTTCATAGGGCGAGTCGTCGAAAAACATCTGACGGAAGCTGTGATAAAACTCAATCGCCTGGCGCATGATCTTCTCGGCCGGCGCATCATGATAGGAATAGGTTTTAATATTGGTCTTCACGTCTCTCACCCACTGAGCGGCGATTTTATCTGCATTGAGTTCCGTAAAATCGATCAGTCTGGTCGCGAAGGCTCTCACCGTGTTCCCTCCTTTTCATGTTTGTAACAGCAACAGCTGTGCCAGGAGAGCTCTCCGATGTTGTTCATCTTGATTCATGCATGATAAGAGAAATCCCAATCGGAGCGCAAAGCCTCGTCATGAAAGGGTATCGTTGCTGCAACCGGATGAATCCATTTTGAATTTTTGAAAAGTTTTTGAAGATGTGTAAGGGCAGCGCAGATGACGTTGTGATGAAAAGAAGGTCGCGCCCTGGTCGGACATCAGTCGTCCATCCGCGACAGATAAGTAAAAATGCTGTTTTATTTCATTTATTTAAGCGATATGACCTTTTTGTCGCGGCAGGCGACTTAAAGGTCGCGGGAGGTGCCAACCGCGAAAAGGTTCTCCTTCTCCCGAAAGAGCGCAAGGCATGCCGCCACGACATCGGGATCGTACCGGGAGCCGCTGCAAGCGGATATTTCATCAAGAGCCTCATGCATGCCAAAGGCATTCCGGTAACGCTTGCCCGTCGTTAAATCTTCAAGACAATGGGCCACCGCCAGAATCCTGGCCTCGATAAGAATGTCTTCCCCCTTGATCCCCCGCGGAAAACCGGAACCGTCAACACATTCCCGGTGCTGAAGAGTGATGTCGGCCAGCGGCCAGATACATTCGATCTTTTTGAGCGTGTCGTAAGCGACGCTGGGATAGGTCCGATACATGGACAGTTTTATGCCTTCCAGGCGATCGGCATCCTGAAGAATATCAATGGGCACATTGATCATGCCCATGTCATAGACGGATGAAGCCAGTTCGACGGCTTCCACCTGAACATCCGTCAATCCCATTTGCCGGGCGATCGCTACGGCTAATTTCGCGATCCGTTCATGATGGCCTTCGGTATAAGGCCCCCTGAGTTCGATTGTTTTCGCAATCGCCTCGATCATACCCTTCATGGAATTGTATATCCCGGCATGGTTTTCCCGCAGATTACGTTCGATGCCCTGCCTTTGCAGGGCCAGCTCAACAGCGACATACAACTGCTTTTTTTCCACAGGCTTCAGGATATAGCCGGAAGGAGTGGTGAGCATTGCCCGCCCGAATGTCTTGTCATCGGCATAAGAGGTCAGGTAAACCACGGGGACCCGGTAGAAGGCCGCGATATCTCCCGTCGCCTGTATGCCGTCCATTTTCCCGGCCAAAACAATATCCATAAGCACCAGATCAGGACGGAGCTCCCCCGCCTGCTTGACCGCCTCTTCCCCGGAGTATACGGTTGAGACCACATGATAACCCAAATCGGTCAACTGCCTGGCAAGGTCTCGGGCAATAATTGCCTCGTCCTCAACGACCATGATCCTCTTTTTTTCCATCTGTTTTGCCTTTCCTGTCTGATGCGGGAAACGTTATGGTGAATTTCGTACCGCCGTCGACCTTAAGATCGATTGCGCCGTTTACCTGGTTCACGAGGATATTGACCAGTTCCAGTCCCAGGGATCGGCTGTCGCGGAAATCAATTGACGATGGAAAACCGATCCCGTTATCCTGAACCGTCAGCACGAGACGGTCTTCGATTACCGTCATGCCGATATTGACCTCTCCTCCCCTCCCTGCCGGAAAGGCATGCTTTAAAGCATTGGAAACCAGTTCGTTCAGGATCAATCCACAGGGAATCGATGTATCGATGGTCAGGAATACATCGGCCACATCCACATGAAACGCGATGGGAGCTTCCGAAATTCCGTAAGACTGTTGCAGCCGGCCGGCAAGATCGCTGATAAAAACGCCGAAATTGACCCTCGACAGATCCGCAGACTGATACAGCTGCGTATGAATCATCGCCATAGATTTCACCCGGTCGATGCTGTTCTGGAACATTTCCCTGGCTTTTTCATCCTGGAGATAGGAGGACTGAAGACCAAGGAGGCTCGAAATCACCTGGAGATTGTTCTTCACCCGGTGATGAATCTCCCTGAGCATGGTTTCCTTTTCTATAAGCGACGCCTTGATTTTATCCTCTGCCTGTTTGCGTTCGGTAATGTCGCGGGCAACGGAAACCGCACCGATAATCCTGCCGTCGCGCGTGATGGGAGAGCTGCTGACTTCACCGTACTTGATATTGCCGTCCCCGGCAATAAACCGATAAGTTTGCGGTTCAACGACTTCACCTTTTAAGATCAAACGAATATTCGCCAGGGCCTGCTCATAAGATTCCGGGGTAAAGACATATCCTAAACCGGAAGCAGGCCGGCCGATGAAATCCTGCGGTCTATACCCCAATACCCGCTCCACGCTAGGGGTTATGTTGGAAATATTGAGATCGGCATCAATTGTAAAAACAACATCCGTTATATTCTCGAAATTCAGCCGATACTGTTCCTCCAGTATCCGCAACTGCCGATTTGCCGTTTCCAGATCCGATATTTTCTTTTCGAGTTTTTTAAACAGGATTTCATTATACTGCCTGAAGAATTCCATGTCTTCGCCGAGAGGCTTCCTTGCCGCCGGTTCTAACGTACCGCCCTCCTCCAGCACCTCCTGCAAAATTTTCATCAAAATGTCCGGCTCCTGAGGTTTGATGATGAAACGATCGGCGCCGAGGCTCAAGGCAAACGCCTTGTCTTTGGATTCGGTATATGTGGCGGTGTAAAAAACCAGGGGGATTTGTTTCAGGATGTCATCGGATTTCCATTCCCGGCATAAGGCATAGCCGTCCATCACCGGCATCAGAATATCGGAGACAATCAGGTCAGGAGGGGTCCGACGGCCTTTATCCAGAGCCTCCTGTCCATTTTCCGCCGAGATCACTTCAAAATCGTATCCCGTAAGGAGGCTCTCAAGAAGGTATAAATTATTCCGGTTATCGTCGACAATCAAAACGCGCGTCGCCATGACCCGTCCCTCGCTGCCTTATCGATTGGAGATCGAACATCATTTATGATTTATCCCGGATGGATTGTTCATCCGCCACCCTCCGCCCAGATGAACGCTATTGACCGAAAACAACCCGAACGATATTTAAGTCCATATAATATTTAGGGAAATATCCTATGCCCGCGGAAATGTCAAGAGAAAATACTGTGCGGAAAATGGGTATGAAGAAAATGAACTACTTACACATACAACATACAATAAAACGCGGGGGACAGTTGACGGTCTCGTAAAAAGTCGAATTCTGTCATTTCGAGGAGTCCCGCTGAAGCGGGACGACAAGAAATCTTTAATGATTTCAGGATTTCTCCCCC
>JAFGHS010000142.1 GCA_016930075.1 Deltaproteobacteria bacterium | reverse complement strand
TGGTCCATGGCCAGCACCAGCATGTCGCTGAACATGATTTCACCGACCGGTCTCAACCCCATCATGGCCGCTCCGACGCAGGCGCCGGCGATGGCCGATTCGGACAGGGGCGTATCGATTACCCGTTCATTGCCGAATTTGGCTGCCAAGCCTTTCGTCACGCTAAAAGCGGCCTTTGTAAGATCTTCGCCGATCAAGAATACGGATTCGTCTCGTTCCATCTCTTCGGCCAATGCCTCGTTAAGTGCTCTTGCTAAATTTATTTGTGTCATGGTCACCTCTTTTTTTATGCTGAATGGTAAACGGTTGGTTATGGATCGATATGCCTTCTATGATCCGATTGACGACAGCTCGTCGCAGTAGACGCATGAGTAAAGATCCTCTTCGCACAATCTCGGCTGGCTTTCGGCATAGGCGACGGCGTCGTCGATTTCCTGTTGCACCCGCTCTTTAATCCCGGTCTTTGCGGCTTCGTCCATCTGCCCGCTTTCGAATAATCGTTTTTCCAAAATATCGATGGGGTCTCGACCTCTCCAGTGATTGTATTCATCTTCGGGCCGTCCGCCTCTCCAGTTCGGCTCGAAATCGGTATGGCCGGCAAACCGGTAAGTGAGGCATTCCACCAGGGACGGGCCCTTCCCCTTCCGGGCAAGCTCCACCGCGTCATGAACCGTTTCATAGACGGCCATCACATCCTGACCATCAACTCTGGCGCCGTGCATGCCATATCCGACGGCGCGGGATACGATTTCCGGGTTCCTCATCTGATAGGCAATCGGGGTGCCCATAGCAATCTGGTTGTTTTCACAAACAAAAATAACCGGCAGCGACAGGACGGCCGCCATGTTCAAAGATTCATGAAAATCGCCCCGGGAAGCAGCGCCGTCGCCAAAAAAGCACATGACGACCTGGTCCGTTTTTTTAAGCTTTAATGCCAGTGCGGCCCCGACGGCCAGCGGATATTGGCTGCCGATAAAGCCGGTCGTGAGAAGGATGCCGTATTCCGTCGCTCCCAGGTGATGAGAGGACTCTTTGCCGCCGGTCAGCGAATTGCTTCTGCTATGGACGGCTGCCATGACGCTTCTGACATCGAGTCCTTTAACAAAAAACGCCGCCCGGCTCCTCAAGGAGGGAACCAGGACATCTTCTTTCTTCCTGAGGCAGTACGTAGCGCCGACATGAACCGCTTCCTCGCCGATGCTGCGGTGGATCCCTTCGTCGATTTTGCCGTCCCTCTTAAGCTTGCTCATTCTATCCTCGAACTCCCGAGTCAACAGCATGTAATAATGCATTTTAATCAGGTCTTCGGTTGATAATTTTCCCATAACTTCTCCTTATTTTTAGGATTAATGACATTGCAGACATACGCCGTGTTCACATCTTTTTGTGTTACCTGAATCATATTTTTTTTGTTTATACAATCATTTATTTTCCTTGCAAACAGGATGTCCCTCTAAGGCTCTCAGGGAAAAAACATTTCAGGGGAAAAATCCTTGACAGACGACCTTGCAAAAGAATAAAAGCACAAAACGGAATGAACATTCCGCACGCACATTGCGCTTTACAGACAAAAACGACCTTATCGGTGTTTTTAGAATCATGACAAATTCGGATTGCGATAAACGTACCGTCATCTTAGACGCAGCGCTTCAATTGTTTTCTGAAAACGGGTTTCACGGCACACCCATGACGCTGCTGGCTGAAAAGGCCAATGTCGGCATCGGCACGATTTATCGTTATTTCAAGAATAAGGAAGAGGTCATCAGTAATTTATACAAGGAACTTAAAAGTGAATCCGTTGCCGCCATGCGGGAAAACATTTCCAGGGATATGCCCATTAGGGAACAATTCATCAATATTTTTGAGAACATGCTAAAATATTACATTGCGAACCCGCAAAAATTTTTATTCATGGAACAATATTCCTATTCGCCCTTTATCAATAGCTCCACCAAGCAGGAAGTCTGTTCGGCCTATGCGGAATCCCTGGTCAGCTTTTTTGAATACGGTAAAAAACACCAGGTGATTAAGGACCTTTCGACCCAAATCATCTTTGCTACGGCCAATGGGCAGGTGGTTTCCCTCGCCAAAATGCATATTGCCGGTGAAATAAACCTCAACGACGACATGATCCGAAAAGCCATTGAAACCAGTTGGGATGCTCTGAAAAGATAAAAAGGCAGGAATTTTTTTAGACAAAAACGGAATGAACGTTCCGTCTATATTTTTCTAACACGAAGTAAAACCAATAAAAGGAGAAATAAAATGAGTTGGGTTACAATAGATCAGGATAAATGTACGGCCTGCGGAGTCTGCGTTGAACGTTGCGCCTGTTTTACGGAAAAAGGCGGAGCAATTATCGCTGCGGCGGATGAAAACAGCTGCAACCTTTGCGGTCATTGCGTATCCCTCTGCCCCACCGGAGCGATTGCCCATTCCAAAATGAATATGGATAACTTCATCGAACTGGATGAAAAAAATAAAATTAAGACCGATGACTTTTTCCAGTTTATCCGCCGGCGACGGAGCCACCGGAGATTTCTGGACAAACCGGTTCCGCGGGACGTTCTGGAAAAACTGGTGGATGTCTGCCGATATGCCCCAACGGGCAGCAATGTCCAGAATGTGGAAATCCTGATCCTTCAGGACCCCCAAAAAATAAAAAAACTCTCCGACCTGACCATGGAAAGTTTTGAAAAGGCCCATGAATTGCTGGAACAGCGGGCCAAAGCCCTTAAAGAGGCGGGCAAGGAACTGCCCGACAGCATGAAGTATTCCCTGGACGTTCTCCGGCGGAGGAACCAGCGAATGATCAGTCGGGAACCGGGCAGAGACATGGTATTTCATAAGGCGCCTGCCGTGTGGATCTTCCATTCTCCCGAGGCCACCAGCGCACCCAAGGACAACGCGGTGATTGCGTCTACGACCGTGGCGTTAACCGCCATGACCATGGGGCTGGAAAGCACTTACATCGGCATATTTGAAATGGCCGCCAGCTATCACCCCATTGTAAAAGAACTGAACCTTCCGGCGGGACACAAAATATTCAGCGTCCTGATCATGGGTTATCCGGGTTGGACCTATTATCGAACCGTGGACCGAAAGCCCGTCAAGGTGCGATTTGAATAATCTGAGCTCACTGAAGCGATGAAGACCCATGCATCACACCGGTGACTTCAGCAAGTGCAGGCTTTGGGGAGGGTTCCTGTCTCGCGGCGGTTGTCCATACACCAAGTAAATTTTTTAATTATAAGAGGTGCTAAAAATGTCAGAAACGATTGTCGAACAGCTTGATCATATTTTCAAGCCGAAGTCCGTCGCCATCATAGGGGCGAGCGGTATTGTTGAAAAGTGGGGCGGCAGACTGCTCCAGCGGGCGCTTAACTCAAATTTTCGGGGAAACATTTATCCGGTTAATCCAAAAGTGAAAGAACTGATGGGCGTCAAAGCCTACGCCGACGTGCGCGATATTCCGGGCGAGGTGGAGATGGCCGTTTTTACGGTGACGGCTGCCCAGATGCCGGCAATGATGAAAGCCTGCGTGGAGAAGGGCGTCAGGGGCGGCGTGATCATTTCCGCCGACTTTGCCGAAACCGGCGAGACGGGAAAAAAGCTGGAAGAGGAAACCGTCAGGATCGCCAGGGCGGGGAATCTTCGCTTTGTCGGCCCGAATTGCAACGGCATCTGGTGTTCCGCTTCCAACCTGAACATGACGCCCGCAGAGAGCCGGATGTCGGGACCTGTCGCATTCATCAGTCAAAGCGGGAGTTTCGGCGGCATCGCCGGACGCATTACCCTGTCCCGGGGATACGGCTTGAGCAAGTTCATTGCCATCGGAAATCAGGGAGATTTGACGGCGACGGACTATCTGGAATATCTGAGCCACGACGACGACACTAAAGTGATTACGATGTACATGGAAGGCTTCAAGGACGGCCAGCGGTTTTTCGACGTGGCAAGAGAAGTCGCCGCACGGAAACCGATCCTGCTCATGAAGGGCGGCCGGTCGGATGTGGGCGCACGCGCGACCATGTCTCATACCGCTTCCATCGCCGGCTCAGACGAAGTCTTCGACGCCATATGCCGGCAGGCGGGCATCATCCGCGTTCATCAGATGGATCATTTGTTCATCATGGCGGAACCGCTTTTCAGCCAGCCCCTGCCGAAAGGCAAAAGAGTCGGCGTCCTTGCTAACGGCGGGGAAGGTGTGGTTGCTTGCGATAATTTGATCGCGCTGGGTATGGAAGTTCCTGAATTTACGAAAGAAGATTCTCAGCGCCTGAAAGCGATGCTGCCGCCGCACGCGCCGAATCCCAGAAACCCCGTTGATTTTGCCGCCGGGAACTTTGATTCCGCCGCGGAAGTGAAAGTTTTCGATGCTCTGGCTTCCCTTGATTCGGTGGACGCCATTCTCACGCTCGTCCCGCGTGATCGGAGCTACAAAGAAACCTATGCCGAACGCAGAAAAGACGTCATCGATGCCGTAAACGCCTTCGGTGAGATTCCCGGTAAATACGGCAAGCCGATGATCGGTCTTTTCTGGCGTCACCTGGAAGTGATTGACGATGCGTTGAAACAGTACAACATCCCTCAATTTGATAACGTCGAACAGGCCTCGCTGGCAATGGCTGCTCTGGTAAAATATGGTGAGATAAAAAGAAGATTGTCGCAGTAAAAAGGGTAACAGTTTAGTCCCCTTTTGCAGACGGTATTGGTGTCAGCTTGAGTTGTGATAAAGAGCAGCCTGTAAAAAACAATGGGTCATAAAAAAATGGGGTCACCCATTGCATTGATTGCTTCTGTTTTAAGTGATAATATATAGGGGCAAATCTGTTTAAGAAATTTAGACAGATTTGCCCTCATAATAAAGAACTTGGCATTCACCCGGCAGCGGTTTTATTTCTTCTTCGCCTTGAGATAAGCCTTCGCCTGATGGTTGACAATGTCCAAGAAATTGCCCATGGCCAGGTGCATATCGATCACATGCAGCCCCCAGTCTGTCAGAACCTTTCCGCCGACGATCACATCGCCAATAATGTCGTCGGTCCGGGGATCTTTCGGATCGGCCTGGACGGCCACTTCCAGGTAAGATAAACGATCGTCTGTCACGCATTTTGCCTTGAGCAGCCCCGGAACGCTCACAAAGGGAGTGGAAATCGGCTTCGGGGGCGTGACCCAGGAAAAAGGCTTGTCCGTCGTGATGAGGCCGGACGGGGCCGTTTGCAGATAGGAATGCAACTCGCCGCTTCCGCCTTCGAGGGCAGCGGGATTTGCACAGGCGGCAACAAGGTCTCCCTTATTCAAGCCGTAGCGGCTCTTCTCCGGCGGTGGGATAGTGGAGCGGAATGAAGAATAGGCGATCACGCATCCTGTATCGTCCTTTTTGTGGCATAACGGCATATGTTTGAACGTGCCGCCGACATCTTTATTGCGCGCCACCATGACATTCGCGCCAATCAGGATAGCGGATATGATCTGAGACTGTGCGGGCTTGCCGTCAATTTCATCCCGGATGAGATCGATCAGCATCCTGGCTCCCTGGGAGTGGCCGACCAAAACAATGCCCCTCCCCTTATTGTCATTTTTCAGGTAATAGTTCCAGGCATCCAAAACATCATCCTTGGCGATCTTTGCTAAAACATCGGCAGGCGCCATGGGCTTCCCCGCCATTTCGGCCCGCAACGCCGTCAGGGTCCTCTGGCGGTACATGGGCGCATAAACACGGCATTGGGAGGCGAACCGGGCCAGCTGTGACACAACCACCCTTTGTTCTTCCGGCCCTACATTCATGTCACTGCTCGGCGTCGGATCCAGCGATACGGTAGGATAAATGTAAAAGCAGTCGATGGGGGCGTCAGGATTCGGTGCCCAGTCTTCCCGCGTCAGTGAACCGTCCGCCGCAACAACGGTGGTGGACAGATCAACGATACAGGCGTCCTGCCTCCCCGGCCGGCACAGCCATGTCGACGGTTCGCTGTAGTCGATTTTTGCCGCAATCTTATCCGCTGCATCTTTCGTCTGGGCAATTGCCGGCGCGCCCATGCTTACGCTGACGAGGATTCCGATGCAAAAAACAAGGACCAAAGTGTAGATTTTATGAAGCATTTTCTTAATCTCCTTTCAAAAATTATTCCCTATGCTACGGGTTTGCTTTTTTTGCCTGTACATTATCGGGGGGAGGGATGATCCCCATCATTGCAGGATACCTCCGAGCAATCCAATCCATCATGATGCGATTTGTCTCTTTGGGTTTTTCCTGCTGAATCCAGTGACTGCATTCGAGCGTGTGGACTTCCAGGTCCGGCACATAATCTCCCATTCGGTCAAAGGGCCGGGCTATGTCGTGGCTTCCGTAAATCATCAGAGACGGCTGCTCTACCCGCTGCGGCACACCGCCCATAATTTCCCAGTTCCTGGCAATGTTGCGGTACCAGTTGATGGGACCCGTAAAACCGCTTGTCTCAAAAGCGCGCACGAAGACCTCCAGTTCCTCCTCACTCATGATCAATCTTCCCTGCGGATCGGTTTCGGTTACCATATTGATCAGGTTCATTCCCGGTTTGGGCGGTCGTTTTGGAGCATTCCATTGCTCTGTCCGGAAAATGTTCCTTAGAAAATTACGCGGATTGCTTGCAAAGGCGGCGTCGGCCACGCCGGGCTGTCTGTTGAAATGGACGATATAAAAATCGCCGCCGCGGAATTTTTCCATTGCGGACACCCCGTCGATCGGACCCCGCTCCATGAAGGGAACGGACAGATTGATGACGCCGGCAACCCGTTTCGGATGCAGCATGGCGAGATTCCAGACGGCAACCGCCCCCCAGTCATGGCCCACGAAGAGGGCCTTCTCATATCCGAAGTGGTCGAGGAGGCCGACAAGGTCGTCCGTCAAATGCACGATGTCATAATCTTCTACCTTTGCGGGACGGTCGCTTAAGTTGTATCCCCGCTGATCGGGAATGATGACATGGTATCCGGCACTGACAAGCAGTTCTACCTGGTATCGCCATGAAAAGGCAAGTTCGGGAAAACCGTGGCAAAGAACGACGGGACATCCATTTCCCGCCTCGTGGACGGCAAGTTGGATGCCGTTGGTGTTTATGGATTTTGCCTGCGGAAAGTCAATCATCAGTTATTCCCCTTTCGAAAAGACTCTATCTTTTTTATTTCTTCACGAAAAAGAGTTCCCGGACGGTTATTCCCTGCCGGTATCATAAAAATAATTATCCACCTTGTTTATGGCTTGATCAGGATTTTAACCGATTCATCAGCCTTCAGATGGGTGTCAAAGGCTTCCCTGGCTTGAGCGAGGGGGAACTCATGGCTGATCAGGGGTTTGAGGTTGACTTGTCCCGTCTTCACAAGGTCAATGGCGGCAGGGAAGGTCCCTTCTCCCCCCATCATGCCGATCATCTCTATGTTGCTGAAGACCAGCCTGTTCGGCAGCCACTCAATCGGACGTTCATAGATGGCGGCCAAGATGACTTTCCCGCCGGGAATCAACCGCATTTTTGGATCAAGACGGCTGGGGCGCACCATGTCGACGGCCTGGAGAAAGGTTATCGGCACTCCGGCACACTCCACGACAATATCCGCCCCCATGCCGGATGTGATTTCCAGCACCCGCGCGATGACATCCTCCTTTAAAGCGTTAATAACGATATCGGCAGCGCCGATGGTCTTAGACAGCTCCAAACGTTTTTTCCCGATCTCGCTGACCATGATTTTCGATACGCCGATCGCTTTGAATACCTGCGCCGTACATTGTCCGATAATGCCCATCCCCAGGATGGCCACGGCATCCTGAGCCGTCGGATTTCCCTTCTTTGCCGCGCTGATCCCGACGACCAGCGGTTCCAGCATGGCGCCTTCTTCGTAAGATAACTCATCCGGGAGCAGGTAAACCGTTCTGTTCAATCTTGCTATGGGGATGCTGACGTATTCCGCAAAGCCGCCGGGGGCGTTCAGTCGAAGTCCGACGCCGACGGCAATGACGCGCTGCCCCTTTTCGATATATTTTACGTTGGCCCCGACCTCAATGACTTCTCCGCTGAATTCGTGCCCTAATATCTGCCCTGCTTCCATCCGGGCTTCTTTAACGCCCCCGATTTTCCAGCGATGGATATCGGAGCCGCATATCCCGCAAGCCTTAACCTGAATAATGATTCCATCAGCCGCTAATTCAGGGTCCCTGACATTTTCAACTCTCATATCTCCCGGTCCGTGATATACGCACGCTTTCATTGATGTCTCTCCCTTTCAGCGTTTATTTTTCGCGATTGTTTCCAAACATCTTGTCGGCCTGGAAAGAACTCCTCACATAAGGCGCTGACGCAACGCCCAAAAATCCCATGGCAAGACCGGCCTTTTTGTATTCCTCGAATTCCTCGGGCGGGACAAACCGCACCACCTCATGGCGGTCTTTAGCAGGCTGCAGGTACTGGCCGATCGTTAAGAAGTCACAGTCAACTGCTCTCAGATCCTCCATGACTTTGATGATCTCTTCATATTGCTCCCCCAATCCAACCATCAATCCCGACTTGGTAAGGATCCCCCCGCCCATGGATTTTGCCTGCGCAAGAAGGTGGACTGATCTTTCGTAGTCAGCCTGAGGACGGACTTGAGGATACAAACGAGGCACGGTCTCAACATTATGATTAAGGACACTGGGCCGGCCGGCGATGACGACCTCCAAGGCGGAAAGTGATCCCTGAAAATCCGGGATTAAGACTTCGGTGGCAATTTCGGGGTCATAGGCGCGGATTGCTTCAACGACTTCGGCAAACTGATAAGCCCCCCCGTCAGGCAGGTCGTCCCTGGTCACGGAGGTAACAACGACATATTTGAGCCCTAATTTCGTTACGGCGGAAACGATATGTTCGGGCTCATGGGCATCAGGAGGACCGGGTTGACCATGCTTTACGGCGCAGAAACGGCAATTGCGGGTGCAGACATCCCCCAGGATCATAAAGGTGGCTGTTTTTCGGGCAAAACAGTCTCCCTGATTCGGACAATGGGCGCTTTCACAGACCGTATGGAGCTGCAACCCATCCATGAGCCCCTTCATGTCGGCCAACGCCGCGGCATTGGGGATAGGCCTTCTCAACCATGCGGGTTTGACGGATTTAGCCATTCATCGGGCCTTTCGCTATTTTGCAAATGGAGTCCAAACACCGAAGAAAAGTGCCGAAGCAGGATTTCTTGTGTCTCCTTTATTTCTACTTCATGTCCTAATAATTTTGCGACGGAGGTCATCGACACCCCCGTGATGCCGCAGGGTACAATATAAGAAAAGAATTTTAAATCGTTATTTACATTCAGGGCGAAACCATGCATGGTGGTGGCGCCGCTGACCCGCACGCCGATGGAACAAACCTTCTCGTTACGGACCCAAACGCCCCTCAGCTCTTCAATGCGTTGACCATCAATCCCGTAATCCGTAAGCGTCCTTAAGACAACCTCTTCCAGGTTCCAAATATATTGATGGACGGTCAGATCATTTTCCCTCAAACTCAAAATGGGATAACCCACAATCTGTCCCGGCCCGTGATAGGTGACGTCGCCGCCCCGGTTTGTAGAAAAGACCGGGATGCCCTCCTCAGCCAGGGCGTCCGCAGGTACCATGATATGTTCATCGGCGCCGGAAAGCCCCATGGTAAAGACGGAAGGGTGCTCAAGCAGCAGCAGCACATCCGGAATGACGCCGGCTTTTCGGGAAGCCAAGAGCTTCTCCTGTAATGAAAGCCCCTGGCGGTAATCCACCAACCCCAGATTGTATACTGTGCAGACTTTTGTCAAAGACGTCCCCTTCTGCAATGCCTGTCAAAACCTAAGGTCTTCATTTTGTAATTTTAATGTCATATCGACCGAAGGGAGATATCTTATTTCGTCTCATGTCCACGAAGATTTCTCACTTCGTTCGAAATGACAATACATAACCGAATTTATGAAAAAGGCTACTAAGGTCTTTTCGGCGGCATGTGGATGGCGATTCCCTGAGCATCCAATACGGCTTCTCTGACAGCCTCCGAAAGGCTCGGATGAGCATGGATCGTAGCGGCGACATCGGCAACGCTCGCCTTTGACTTCATCGCCACGGCTGCCTCTGCGATGAGCTCCGTCGCCTGATGGCCAAATATGTGGATGCCAAAGATCTCGCCTGAACCGGCATCGCTTATGACCTTAACAAAACCATCGCGCTGACCGATAATCATGGCCTTGGGATTGGCGGCGAAGGGGTACTTGCCGAGCTTGAAATCTCTCCCGTTTTCTCTCGCCTGGTTTTCCGTCCATCCGATGGAAGCCACCTCCGGCATGGTATAGATACAGTGGGGGACCACGGTATAATCCATGACGGCATCTTTGCCGAGGGCATTTTCTGCGGCAACCTCCCCCTCAGCTGAAGCGACATGGGCCAAAAGGACGCCCCCGATGGCATCGCCTGCAGCATAGACGCCCGGCATATTGGTTTCCATCCGGTGATTGACAAGGATTTTTCCCCGTTCCGTGTTGATGCCAACTTTCTCTAAACCCAGCCCCGCAATGTTCGGCTTTCGGCCTACCGCCACGAGCACCAGCTCCGCCGTCAGCGTCTGCTCCGCTTCTCCTGTAACCACCGAAATAATCTTGTTGCCCTCGGGACCGTCTTCAATGCGGTTGACCTGAGTGCCCGTAAGTATTTTGATGCCGCCGCCCCGCTCTAATATCCTTTTCAACGTTCTGGCCACCTCAGGGTCTTCGGTGGGGATGATTTGCGGCAGCATTTCGACAATGGTCACCTTGGTCCCCAGTTTGGCAAATATGGTGGCAAACTCCACGCCGATGACGCCGCCGCCGATGATCAGCAGACTCTCGGGAACCTTGGATAACCGGAGGGCGTCATCACTGGTGATGACGCCTGATCCATCCGCTCCCGGGATCGGCACGGATGAAGGAACCGAGCCGGGAGCAAGAATGATCCTGTCGCACCGGATAGCCTCCCTCTGGCCATGATCCACCGCCACCTCTGTCGGCGAAATGATCTCAGCTTCGCCTTTAATGACATCTATGGCGTTGCCTTTCATCAAACTCCCAATATTGGTGACCAGGGTGTTGACTAACTTGTCTTTGTTGGTCATCATCTTGACAAAGTCAACGATGATTTCCCCCACCGTGATCCCATAGTCATTTGCCTTGCGGACGGATTCAAGAATCCCGACATGATGCAGCAAGGCCTTTGTCGGTATACAGCCCCGATTGAGGCAGGTCCCGCCTAAAGCCTCCTTTTCAATCAGAACGGCTTTGCCGCCCAACTGAGATGCACGGATGGCGGCCACATAACCCGCCGGACCGCCTCCGATAATGACGATATCGTTTGGCTTCAATTTAATTCCTCACAGTATTTTAAAAGAAATGACGAACTCGTAAAAAGCAAAATCCTGTCATTTCGAGGAGTCCCACTGAAACGGGACGACGAGAAATCCTTGTTCCGAAGAGTATTGAGGGATCTTAGAGATTTCTCCCTCCGGTCGAAATGACAGTGCTGAGGTTTTGCGACTTTTTACAAAATCATCAAAAAAATTACTCCCATCAGCGAATCAGGCCAGCAGCAGTGAGGCCGGCTCTTCTTCCATGAGCTGCTGCAGGGTGGCCAAAAATTCGTTGGCGTCCTGTCCCATGACGGCGCGATGATCAAAGGTCAAACTGTAGTTCATCATGGGTCTGATCACCACCTGGCCGTCCCGGGCGACCGGCGTATCCATGATGGACATGGTGTCGAGGATGGCCACTTCCGGTTGATTAATGATCGGCGTGCCTATAGTCCTCCTGATTTTACCGCCGCCGAAAACGCCGACATTGGTAATCGTAAAGGTGCCGTCGGCAAGGTCTTTGAAAAGAAGTCTCTGATTCCTCCCCTTCTGTGTCAATTCGCTTAACCGTTCATGAATTTCCGACAGGGACTTTTTGTCGGCGTCATGCACGACAGGCACGACCAGGCTGTTGCCGCCCCCGCCCTTCACTTCGAAAGCGAGCGCCACACCGACATTGATATTTTCCCACAGGTGTATTTCATCGCCTACCAGGCTGGAATTCAACAAGGGATGCCGCTTCAAGGCCTCTGCCACGACCTTGACGAAAAGATCGGTATAGGTGAAGTGAATCCCTGTTTCTTTTTCCCGGGAAAGCAGCGTCTGACGAACTTTAACCATCTCCGTCATGTCGATCACACCGGAGACCGTCGTTTGCGCAGACATCTGAAGGCTCTGGAACAAACGCTCGGAGGCCACTTTTCTTATGCCTTTGAGGCGGACGACCTCTTTAACCTTTTTCCCTGCCGTCGCCTGTACCACAACTCCCGAATCATTTGTATCTTCAGCCATTGGAAGAAGCCTCCCCCCCTGATTTAATTTTTTCGTATTCCTCCTGAGTCTCAGCGAGTAAGCCGATGAGGTGGGTTACGGGAATGTTGGCCTCCGGATCCGCCGGGGTAATAATATGGAGGATCCCGCCATATTGGGCTTCCAGCTCATAGCCTGCCTTCTCTGTCTGAAGAATGACCAGAACCTGGCGGGGGGCAACCTTTTCCCCTTCCTGCGCCAGCCATTCAATAATTTGAGCCTC
>JAFGHS010000017.1 GCA_016930075.1 Deltaproteobacteria bacterium | reverse complement strand
GGGGGGGGGGGGGGTATACCTGGGCAATTGCGGAAGGCGGCGGAAGCCTTTCGAGTACTTCCGGAGATACCGTAACTTACACGGCGCCTGCAACGAATTCCTATTGTAATGCTAATCCGAACATCTGCGTAAGGGATTCCTATGGGAATACAGTATGTAGATGGTTTTCGGTAAACGGTTACACCGGAACCGCTCGAGCATATACCGACAAGGTAAAAATACCTGGAACTGCTTGTTATTATTACTTATATTCATATGTTGGAGTATGTCCATACTGGTCAATATATGGTTACAGCTGCACCGGTGCGTCACAGGGCGCTCTGAGAAACTGTTCTACTATTCGCAGTGTTGGGGGTAATCTTGATGATTGTACCGAATATTTGAGTTTCAACTGTACTGACGAGGAGTGTTGGGAAGACACCCCTCAGGATATCCGTACGGGGGATATGAAAGCAGGCGGCTGCTGTCCGGCGTCCTTACCTAACGGCGGCAAAGATCAATTATTTATTAAAACAAATCATCTCGGCAATCCATTCGGCTGTATCGAAGTTGGGTCATTCATTAATATCCAAAGTGGAAATGTTTATTATTCTCAAGATATCGGTCAGCTGACGCTGTCCTACAACAGCATCGATACCTATAATGGACCTCTGGGCAAGAAGTGGACGCATAATTACAACCGGCAATTGGTTAGCGTGAGCGCCAGCGATTTCAAAGTCTTAAAGACCGAGGACGGCAATATTATCCAGTTTCGATTGTCCGGCGGCATCTACTATCCGGAGAATATCAGCGGCGATACCTCGACGATCGTCAAGAATGCAAATGGCACCTATACACAAACCACCAAAAACAGAACTGCTTACAATTACAATGCGTCAGGCAAACTTACATCCGTTGTCGATCTCAACGGCAATAAGACCACACTGACGTACAGCGGTGCCGATCTATCCGCCATAACCGATGAAAACGGCCGGATAACGACAATAACATCGACATCTGGCAAAATTACAGGAATCGCTGACGCTCTGGGCAGGACATATACGCTGGCCTATACCGACGGGCTGTTGACCAAAATCACTGACCCCGCCGGCCGCATATGGAAATATACATACAACGCCTCGAGCGGAATGCTGACGAGAACGGATCCGGCAAATCGAATGACGACCTATAGTTATACTAATGCAAATGGAACACCGCACTTTGAATCATCAACCGACCCGGAGGGCAATGTGCGCACAGCAGCATACTACCCAGAGATAGGGATCAGAATCACGACCATTACAGATAAAGACGGCGGCGTCTGGTTATATAGGTATTTCGATACCTATTCCGTCATCAAGGGAAAAACAGACCCTCTGGGCCGAACCACCCGTTACACGTATGATTTGAAGCGCAACCTGACGGCCGTCATTGCCCATGACGGCAGCACGACGAGCTATGCCTATGACGCCAACAACAATATCACATCCGTCACCGATCCCCTGGGCAAGATCACGACCTACACATACAACGCCCTGAACCTGGTCACGAGCATCACCGATCCCCTGAATCATACGACGCAGTATGGCTATGATGCCAACGGGAACCTCACAACGATCACCGAACCGGGCGGCGCTGTTACGACGTATGGATATGACAGCAAAGGCAATATCACCAGCATCACAAATCCACTAAATAAAACCACTACCATGACGTATGATGCGGCCAACAACCTCGTCTCCGTCACGGATCCCCTGAGCGGCGCCGTTACCATGACATATGACGCCGTGGGGAACATGCTGACCCAGACGGACGCCCTGAACCATACCACGACCTTCCAGTACAACAATCTCAACCAATTGGTTCAGATTACCGATCACGAGGGCCATGTGACGCAATACACTTACGACCACAACGGCAACCGTTTGTCTGCGACGGACGCCAATGAAAAGGCGACATATTATCAATACAACTTCAAAGATCAACTCACCCAGATCGCGGATGCCTTGAACAACATCACGACCCTTTCCTACAGCGGCTCCGGCTGTGGATCCTGCTCGACGGGCGTGGAAAAGCTCACCGCCGTGACGGACGCGAAGACCCATCAAACCGCCTACGAATACAACCAGGCGGGAAACCTCGTCAAAGAGACGGACCCCCTGGGGAAGATGACGACCTATGCCTATGACGTGAGGAATAACCTCCTGACCCGGATCGATCCGGACGGCCGGACGATCACCTACACCTACGACCTCAATGACCGGCTGACGCAGAAGCAATACTCCGGCGGCGGCACAACGACCTTCCAGTATGACGATGCGGGTAACATGACCTTCGCGGGGAATTCAAGCATTTCTTACACGATGACGTACGATGCCAACAACCGGATCACGCAGATCACCGATTCCAACAGCCGGACGATTCAGTATCAATACCATGCCGACGGCAACCGGTCGCAGATGACCACCCCCGACGGCCGGACATTGACCTACACTTATAACGACAACGGCAGCCTCTCCCAGATCACGACGCCCCTGGGGAACTTCACCTTTACCTATGACGCGGCCAACCGGCGTGAGACCCGGTCTTATCCCAATGGGACGACATCGCAATACAACTACAATACGATAAACCACTTAATGGGGATACAGACGAAGAAAGACGCGACGACCATCGATTCCGTCGCCTACATGCCGGATGCGGTCGGAAACCGCACGACCAAGACGACGCCGCAGGAGAGCTGGACCTATTATTACGATGATGTTTATCGTCTTACTGACGCGATACCGACGGGCGGCATCCACCAGACGGAGGCTTACACGTATGACGCAGTGGGGAACCGTTTGACCGGCACAGAGCCGAATCCGACCGCGGTGGGAGAAACGACGACGTACGCGTATGACCATGAGAACCGCATGACGGGCGTCACGACCAGCCTGGGAACCAATACCCGGCAGTTGACATTTGCCTATGATCCTTTCGGCAGACGCATTTCAAAAACCATTATCCAGGACACGATCGGCAGCCTGTGCGCGGCCCCGAATGCCTGCCCTCGGACGACGCAGTATGTCTATGACGGCGACGGCATCATTCTCGAGTATGACCAGAGCGGTCTCGTTCAGGCCCGGTACACCCACGGCCCCTCCATAGACGAGCCCCTGGCGGTGGAGGTCAGAAGCGGCGCCTCCTACATTCCCTATTATTACCATGCCGACGGCCTGGGTTCGATCACGGCTCTCAGCGATAGCGCTGGTACCATTGTCCAGAGATACGAATACGACACCTTCGGCAACACGACGATTACGCTCCAGGGGAATATCTCTCAGCCTTACGCCTTTACCGGCCGCGAGTGGCACACGGAGACGGGGATGTACTTTTACCGCGCCAGGTACTACGATCCCCAGGTGGGGCGGTTTGTGACGAAGGACCCGATCGGGTTTGCGGGCGGGGATGTGAATTTGTATGGGTATGTCCTAAATAATCCGGTCATGCTCATTGACCCGAGTGGGTTGGAGGCTCAAAGTAGAGCTAATTGGGCGGTAGATCAATACAACAACAATAGTGATGCATGGAGAGGTGGTTTATTACCAGGTACAAATAATTTTTGTAATGAATTTGTGGCAAGAGCACATTCTAATTTCCCAACAGTTTTAAGAAATAGTGGATATACTTATCCAACTGTGGCTGATCTATCTGATCCATCATTCGCGAGATCTCAATTGGATTATTTGCCCATTTCGTCAGCTAAAGCAGGTGACATTATTGTATGGTACGGTGGTAATGTCCATCATTCCGCAATCTATATTGGGAATAGTAATGTGATCTATCAGAATGCTACAAGTGGTGTTAAAATAAACACTGTACAAGGTTATTCTACAGCTAGCGGATTCACAGGGGTACCAATTGTTCGTCGTTCTAGATATTGATGAGGATGATGATGTCAAAATATTGGAAAATTATTTTATTTGTATTTGCAGCAGCAATGCTACTTGTACTTGTAGCATTGATCTGGGATGGAAGATATTATTTTATATGCCACTACAAGTTGTGGAGATTGGATCACACCACACATGGATCAGAAATCGAAGATATAATTAGCGATATCAGAGAAATTGGACAGTATGTAGAACCTTTGTTGGAGAAAACCTACAACGATACAAAACAATCAAGGAAGCGTAGATCAGCAGTAGCATGGGCGATGATTAAAGTCGATAAGGTAAAGGCAGAACGACTATTCCAACCATATCTTCTTAAAGGAAATGATGATGATGTTATTGCTCAAGCGATTTATGACTTAGGGCGTAATGGAAGTAAAAACGAATATTCTGCTGTGTTGAATTTTTTAAAATATCCTAATGAGAATGTTCGGTTGGCCGTTGTATTTTTCTTAGGAGAAATTTACATGCCAAAATCAGTCTCATTACTTCAACAAATAAGAGAAACTGACCCAAGTGAGAAAATAAGAGAATCAGCAACATACAGATTACAATTGTATGGTATTCTTCCCTCACCGATGCCAGAAAATAAAGACTAAAGCCTAATCGGGGAAGATAGCGAAGACGGGGACGCCCTTGAATAAATTAGGAATAAATTAGGGACACTTCCCTATTTGGCAAGCCGTACCCTTCCTCAGCATCACCCCGGAAGGCGGGACGCCTATCCCCGTGACGTAAGAGGGACGGTGCGGAAGAGCGGGACGCCCTTTACATCTCTACATTTGAAGACTAATAGATGGGAAACAGGTTATACCGATACCAATAAGATAACGATGAGAAGTGAGTGATGCCGAGAAAAGCCAGGATAGATGCGCCCGGAGCGTTGCATCATGTGATTGCCAGAGGGATTGAACGGGGCAGGGTCTTCCAAAACAATCGAGATCGCGAAGATATTTTAAGAAGACTTGGTGCGCTTTTGCATCAAACAAAAACTGAATGCTATGCCTGGGCTCTGATCCCCAATCACTTTCATTTATTGCTGAAGACAGGCAATGCACCGATTGCCTCATAAATTAACATCCAGGGAGATGGAATCATGTCATTGAGAATAAGGCAGGCTTCAACAATTACTGTGACGACTTTTCTTTTCCTTTTTTCATTGGTCCTTTCTGCTTTTGCGATACCGGCAAGCTATTTCTACGATGACGGCAACCGTCTTGTCCGTATCGAATATGATTCGGGAGCGACGATAGAATTTGCTTATAACGAATCGGGAAACCGGACGCAAAAAACGGTGACATCAGCGGATGGAAACGCGCCGGTGACGACAGCCTCGCCCTTGGGCGGCACATACCTTTCCGCACAATCCGTGTCGCTGATCTGCGATGACGGCGCAGGAACGGGCTGCGACAAGGTTTACTATACGACCGACGGGACTGCACCTACGACGGGATCGACCATCTATACCGCTCCCCTTACGATTGATGTTACGACAGCGCTTAAGTTTTTCGCCACGGACCTGGCGGGCTTCTCAGAGACGGTGAACACGCAAACTTATGTCATCACGAACGGCAAGCTCCTCCAGGCGACGGTGCGTATGGATGCCCAGAACCCTCTGCCGGGCGTCAAGGTTTATCTGTTCAATGGCTCCGGCAGCTATCTGGGGCAGGTGCAGACCACGAACACGACCGGTGTGGCGGGATTTGATGTGTCGCCGGGGACATTCAAGGTGCGAGCCGATTACCTTGGGTACCAATTCTGGAGCAACGCTGTGGCCGTCGCCGACGCGACGAATATCGACCTTACCCTTCCGCATCACACCGTGACCATCACTGTCAACGGAACCTATCAGGGCACATCCACGCCTATTTCCGGCCTCAAGGTCTATCTGTTTACGCCTGCGGGGGGCTACCTGGGGAAAACCCAGATGACAAACGCCAATGGCCAGGTAAGTTTTACGCTGCCGGATAAAGACTATAAAGTCCGCGTGGATTATCTGGGCGCCCAGTATTTTTCAACGGTCTTTAATGCCCAGGATACGGCCGTGAACATCTCCATGTCCGATGCCGTCATCACGGTTACGCAGGGCGGCCGGACCTTAAGCGGCGTGCCGGTCTATGTGTTTACCCCTGCCGGCGCCTACCTCGGAAAAACATCCACGACAGATGCTGCGGGCAAGGCGACTATCCGCCTGCCTGTGGGTACGTATAAAATACGCGGCGATTACCGGAGCAACCAGTATTGGAGCGCTGAGACGGCGCTTACTGCCGATCAGGAGGTTCCCGTCAGTATCAATACCGGCGGCGAGACCTTCACCCTGACGGTTTCCAAAGGGGCGAGCGATCCCCTGGCGGGGGTGTCCTGTTATGTATTCAGCGAAACCGGGGCATATCTGGGATTGACCGATAGGACGAACAGCAGCGGCCAGGTGCAATTCGATCTGCCCAACGGCAACTATAAAATCCGGGTGGATTACTTGGGTGCGCAATTCTGGACGAATGTTTTTACCATTACCGGTGCGTCTTCGTTGACTTTCCTGATTCCCCAGGTCCCGGTCAATATTCTGGTTTCAACGGCTGCCGGCCCTGCGGCGGGTGCGCGGGTGTATCTCTTCAGCGCCGCCGGCGCCTACCTCGGCATATCGGGCGATACGAATGCAAACGGCCTTATATCTTTCAATTTACCGGAAGGGGTCAGCTTCAAATTCCGGGCGGATATTCTGGGGAACTCTTACTGGAGCGGTGTGATTTCCGTGTCCAGTGGCATGACGGAGCCTGTTCCCATCATCAGCGGCGGCGGTCGTTTCCAGATATTGGTGCGCCGGGATGCGTCAACGCCGATGGAAGGCGTTTCAACATATCTCTTTAATGCAAGCGATACCTATCTTGGTTTCAACGGAAAGACCGATTCCGGCGGACTGGTTGAATATGATGTGCCCCAGGGAAATTACAAGGTCAGGGTCGATTACCTGGGTTACTCCTATTGGAGCGAGGTGAAAACGGTTAATGGACCAACATCGACTGTCTTAACCATTGAACATAGATCTGCAAACATAACGGTCAGCAAGGTATTCAATAGTGATTCTACACCGGCTGCGGGCTTGAATGTCTATCTTTTCACGCCGGGCGGCACTTATCTTGGCCAATCGCATACAACGGCGGCTGACGGCCGGGTCGTTTTCGAATTGCCGGCACAGAATTACAAGGTCCGGGCGGATTATCTCGGCGGACAGTATTGGTCGCCTATATTCAATGGCGTGGACAGCGTTGTGAATGTGCCGATGGCGGAGGCGGATGTCACGGTAGGCCGGAGCGGCAGCGCCATTGGCGGCGTGTCCGTTTATGTGTTTTCCGCCGCCGGCGCCTATTTAGGCATGTCCGGCTCGACGGATCAGACAGGCAAAGCGACGTTCCGCCTGCCTGTGGGATCGTACAAGATCCGGGCGGATTACCAGGGGAAACAGTTCTGGAGCCTGGAGGCGGCTCTTGCCGCAGATCAGGTTGTGCCCGTTACCGTGGAAGTGGGCGGCGGCGCATTTGTCTTTACACTCCTTGCCGGCGCAAATGACCCTCTGGCGGGTGTGGCCTGTTATGTCTTTACCGAGGCAGGCGCCTATATCGGACTGTCCGGGACGTCAGACGCAAGCGGTCAAACATCGTTCGATCTCTCCAACGGTCGATACAAGATACGGGTTGATTATCTTGGCTCGAATTTCTGGACGGATGTTATCGATGTATCGGAATCCCTTGCATTTACCAAACTTATCCCTCACCAGTCTGTTACGGTTTCCGTGCAAGGGGTACTGGGCGGAGACATTCAGCCTCGAAGCAGCGTTCCGGTGTACCTCTTTAGCCCCGTCGGCGCCTATCTTGCCGTCAACGCGACAACCGGTGCGTATGGACAAGTGCAGTTCAAACTACCGGAAATACCCTTCAAGGTGCGTGCGGATTATCTCGGTCAACACTACTGGTCCAATGAATTTACCTGGGAGGATACGTCCGTTACGATCCCGGAAGGGACCGCATATGTGCATGTCTGTATTAACGACCAGAACATACAGAGCGCGGCGGTTTATGTTTTTTCATCTGCGGGCGCCTATCTCGGCATGAACGACACAACGGATGCTGACGGCATTGTCGAATTTCGCCTGCCTGCAGGATCGTATAAGTTCCGTGCAGACTGCCAGGGAAATCAATATTGGGCAGAGGCGGAAATTGTTGCGGACGTTGTCAACGGTATTGAGATAAACGGATTATAATTGCACGATCAACGCTGTTGCTGGAACAGTTTTTGCTGAAGTTATTGATAAATTGATAAGAACTTCCTTTTTGTGGGCTGAACTATATTAAGCCATCTCTTTTATGTGAAGAAGATTTTAGGCACTCTCGTTTATTACCATTGACATCAAATTTCTTATCAATTATTGTCCTTGTGTGTAAACGCAATATCTTATCATTAAACATTATAAGGAGGATGTGTCCATGAAAAATTTGAGAAATGTAACCGTGTCCATTTCTATTTTATACATCATCATTTCATTGATGTTCGTTTTCTTAAGTGCGGTTCCGTCTTATGCCGCAGATGAATGTTCAAAATCCTATCCCGCTCCTGTCCTTCAGAATTATTCAATCGATTCAAGCGGCAGGGTCAAAATTCCGGTCGCAAATCGTACGTCCTACGACAACGCCCTTTTCCGCAATGTTCCCGAATTGCCTTCCTGCAGCGGCGCCTCCGGTGCATATTCGACCCGCACCTATGTTGACATTTATGACGGCACAACCGATCAATATATCTACGGTTTCTGTGCCTTCCAATCCCCATCGTCGCTTGCGGATATATGGTTTCCTTCGAAAGATGCCATCTTCGGCAAAGTCTATATCAAATTAAAAGACCGCCTTTGCAACAAAGAGTATAAATCCAATATATTGAATTGGCATAAATAAATACAATTCTCCCGGTTTGTCCTTTTTAAGACTGCGTCATGAGCACAAAAGCGGACAGAGCTATTTTTTCTATAGTCTGTGACCCCAGAGAAGCAAACAATTTATTGCCTTTCACGTAATCGCTTATGTTGGCTTCCACTTATTTTCAGTGTGGCCCCTCACAATGCGACATTTACAGGGTTCTTGTCTCTTCAACCCCGCCAGCGGCGGGCCGCTTGCTTTCTTTTAATCACTGGATTCCGGATCGAGTCCGGAATGACGGAAGGATTGCAAGCGGCATGACGCTTACGGCATGTTGGATAAGGTGCCTTATCTAACATGCCGAGTCCCGGCCTTCGCCGGGATAAACTACGCGACTTCCCGCAAACAGACGTACCCCTGAGCATGGCTATGTTACGGGACTGCCCAGCCCTTCGACAAGCTCAGGACAGGCTCTGCGGCGGGCGGGGATGAGATTGATTCGGCTGCAGGTCCTTCGCTTCACTCAGGTTAAACTCCGGATGCGGAAGACCCGTCAGGGACTGAAGCCCGAGCACGCAGACGCTCTTCAATGATTATTGATTAATAGTGGTATCGGCAGCTGATGACGATAATAGAGCCTTTTTCTATCTTGTAGACGAGCCGGTGCTCGTCGTTGATCCGTCTTGACCAGCAGCCGGACAGGTCAAATCTCAGTTTTTCGGGTTTGCCGATGCCTTCAAAGGGGTTTCGGAGCGTGTCTTTCAAGAGGGTGCGTATCCGCTTTACCAGTTGTTTGTCGTTATCGAGAAGCCACTCAAAATCTTTCCACGCTTCTTCTGTGAATTGAATGGTCATAGAACCTCGACGGGGTAGCTGACAAGCTTTCCTTCACGAACGTTTTCCAGCGATTTTTTTAAATGCGCCCTGTTGGCCGGTGAGCGAAGAAGGTAGGCGGTTTCTTCGATGTTCTGGTAATCGCGCAGGGAAATCAAGACGGCCTGCTCATCGTTTTTGTCGTTGATGATGATGGTTGGTTCGGAGTTGTCGCAGACATCCTGAATAATTGTCCGCAAGTTTCTTTGTGCTTTGCTGTATGTTATTGCCTTCATAAATTTTTACCTCGTGTACGATGATTCCGTTTTCCGGAAAATCTCCCTGCTTTGAGCAACCATCATAATATAATGCTTAATGCTGGATTGCTCTTTGATCTTTTTTGGGAAGTTCCTCGACGATCTTGAGCTTTCGCCATAAAGCGGCATTGTTCTGGTCGAAATCATTTTTGGTCTCGACGATGCAAGAAGTTTATCGGTGGTTATTCCCAAAGCGGTCGCCAGTGGCACACTAAGGTGAGCCGGTGGGTAATCCGTTTCTCCTTCGTAGTAAGCGATATTACGATTGGACACGCCGAAACTCTCGCCCAGCGCTTGCTGCGTCAAGCCTTTTGCTTTTCTGTAATAGGCCAAGCGGTGGCCGAATCCGTTTACGGTTGTCTTCTTTTTCATGGGCAGCATTATAGCATATATTTTTTTCATGTAAAGATTCAGTCTTGAGTGGAGGGGGGGGGTAGGAAAGAGGGCGTATGGGACGCCCTTAAGTATTTAAGTCACTGATCAATGTGTTTGTAATTACTGCTATAATTACAGCGGTTGGAGATTTTATCTTCAACCGCTTTTTGTTTTTGGGGAGAGGCGCTGGGCCGGACAGCCACGACCGTGTAGAAGCCCCGGAGGGTTTGCGGGAAGGGAACATAATGCACTTATTATGTTTAGCGGAGGGAGAGGCGCTTTTCCGGCGGGTCGCTTGCGTTCATTTTTTAAATACTGGATTCCGGATCGAGTCCGGAATGACGGGGGAATTGCAAGCGGCATAACCTTGAAGCCCTGTCTGATAAGGCGCCTTATCAGACAGGCCGAGTCCCGGCCTTCGCCGGGATAAACTCCGCGACTTCCCGCAAACAGACGCACACCTGAGCATGGATATGTTACGGGACTGCCCAGCCCTTCGACAAGCTCAGGACAGGCTCTGGGGCGGGCGGGGATTTAATCAATCGGCTGCAGGTCCTTCGCTTCACTGAGGATAAACTCCGGATGCGGGAGACGTCCCGCTGCATGGCGGGACTGAAGCCCGAGCACGCAGACGCTCCTTATCCCAGGATTGATTCGAGATATTTTTTAAGGGATTGCCGGTCATCGTTGTGGAGACTTCCCATCTTTCTGATGATGAGGCTCTTTTCAACGGTGGCAAGGACGGGTTTGATGACGGAGGGTTTGATAAGACCCGCCTCTTCCCAATGATCTATCGGTGCATCGCCGAAGACGGCGTCCGGTTTTATCCGGCTGGTGACAGCCATGAGAACAATATCCGGGCGGCTTAGATGATAGGCGTTTGAACTGACGACCACAGCGGGCCGTTTTTTCGTTGTGGTCTGATCGGTAAAGGGAAAAGGGATCAGAACGATGTCGCCGAACTCATAGTCGGTCATATGCAGCGTCCTCCGTGTTGTCCCACACGTCATGGAATGCCTTTTCCGAAAGCCCGGCTGCTTCTCTGATTAGTTGTCTCTCTTCGGCGCGCAGTTGCAAGAAATCAACAAAATCTTCCACCTCGTTCACCTTCTCCGGCGGCAGCGCCCGAATTTTGTCTATCAGCGCCGCTTCACGTCGATTGACGTCCTGAGCGTTTTGTCCTGTATTCATCGGTTGCCTCCTGTTAATGACTTTACATTGCCTGTTGCTTCAGGCGATTCTTCTCGATAAAGGTGTCCAGAAGCTGAATTACCTGACGCTTCTCTTTCTCTTCCAGCCTCTCAATCTACTTCAGCCTGCAGGAAGTAATGGTGTCAAATCTTAACTCTTGACATTTGACGTCTCCCCCTTACCAGACGAACAAGGGCAGGCTGTCTTATGGCATCTGTGTTTAGCATTTTCTTTGGCAGCATTGGACACCACCAATTTTTGTTTGTGTTTGAAAGATACCAGAGCGATACTCCAAAATCAATAATAAATCGAACATGATGGACCATGGATGGACCATGGGGTTGGGCCAAGCTAAGTAGCAGTAATCACGTCAACAACAGTAAATAAATGGCCGAATATGGGGCTTAAAGGCACCTTTTTGAGCCCCAAAATACACGTTTAAGAGACAAATCGATGCCGATGGCTAATCTTCCTGGAGGGAAAAAGACCTACGATTTAAGGGGAAGAAGTGGCCCTTTAAATCTTTACATTTGACGGCTAACCCTTATCATTCCTGCGACTCATTCGGTTGGGGATTTATTCTACAACCGCTTTTTTGTTTTTGTGAGAGGAAAATGGGACGGTTACGGTTCTATATGTTTTCATGTTTTCGCTTCCAATTTTATTTGGAATATTGAACCGTTGCGTTTTCCATTCGTTTTCCATTTTTGCGCGTTCAGCCGCTCATCCGCAAAAGGATAGACGGTCAACTGGTAACGGAGAAAACTCCGGATCACCTTTTCGGTAAAAACGATTGGATTAAGCGCAATGAAAGCCTCTGTAGTTCCTCTCGAATCTGACCTTGTCAGATATTGAACTCTTTTTTGATTCGGGTAAATATCTCCTTTAAAAGCGACGGCTTAATGAACAACGTGCTCTTTGATGGAAGGCCGTCGATAATGGATAATACCTCTTCCGGACTTTTCTGCCTCCGTCTTATCGTACGAATAATGATACCGATCGTTCCATGAACCCTAAATCCCATGCGTTCTGCAACCATGCGGGCGGAAGCATCGTCTGTAAGAAATATGGCGGAGGGACAGTTTTCCATTATGATCAGCGAATCCATTTCGCCGCGATCAAGGGAAATGATTCGGCAAATAGCGGCAAGACGTTCTGTTACGGAATTTTGAGTGCGCCGTATCTTAAACGGCAGCTTCGCCGTCAAGGCAACGGGGCGGTGTTTTTCGATTTCTTCAACAACGGATGCAGCCAGAAAGATTTCTTTGAAATCGTCAAGAAGGTCAAGGCAGCCGAGTTCATCCAGATGGATGACGGGACCAGAATCGCAAACGATATTTCTAACTTCCTCAGTCATCGCCGTGAAGACCCCACTCGATGTCATCGCGGATATGATCTTGCATTATTTCCGATTGATGGGTATCGAGAAAACGGCGAATCGCCTCAGAAAAAACGTCTTTCTCATCGCGAAACCACCCCTCATTCACAAGAGCCATGGCCTTTTTATAGAGCGCTTCGGGCACTTCTGTCTTGACGGTCTTCATAATGAAACTCCTTACTGATGTCATTTACACAGAATTATAATCACGAAAACTAACAAAAAGTGTTGGGTTATGCAAGTGAAATGGATCGACAAGAAGGAAGAAGGGGGGACGCCCTTAAGTTTTTAAGTTGACAAAATAAGGATCATTTAATAAGAGACGTTTCATGCCTAGATCAACGAGAATTGATGCCCCCAATGCCTTACATCATATCATGATCAGGGGGATAGAACGTAGACAGATATTCCGAGATGATAACGACCGGGAAGATTTTCTGACGCGTCTTGAGAAGCTTCTACCCGCAACAAAGACTTCCTGCTATGCATGGGCGCTTATTCCCAATCATGCCCATTTTTTATTTCGGACTGGTAACGTACCGATCGCCACCCTGATGCGAAGGCTTCTGACCGGTTACGCCGTCTATTTCAACCACCGGCACAGCCGTAGCGGCCAACTTTTTCAAAATCGGTATAAGTCCATACTCTGCCAGGAAGATGCTTATTTAACAGAACTGGTGCGATATATTCATTTAAATCCGTTTAGGGCCGGTCTTGTAAAGAGCCTCGATGAATTAAATCATTATTCCTATTGCGGACATAGTGTCCTGATGGGCATTAAAAATAGAGACTGGCAGGATATTGACTATGTGCTGACCTATTTCGGGAAGCAGCTTCACAGTGCACGAAAACACTATGATACTTTTGTGTCAGAGGGAATCAATCAGGGGCGTAGAGATGATCTGATGGGTGGGGGACTCATTCGAAGCTTGGGAGGCTGGTCGGCGATTGATAAAAAAGATCTTAAAGGCATGCATATTAAGAGTGATGAAAGGATACTGGGCGACGGGGATTTTGTTGTGTCGTTACTTTCCAAAGCTGATGAAAAATTCGAACGTCGATTACAAGTAAGACGTTCCGGTTATGATCTTGATAAGACAGCAATACGAGCGGCTGAAGTATGCGCTGTCGAACTTGACGGCATCTTTTCAAGAAGTAAGGAAAAGACAAAAGTAAAGGCAAGGAGTTTGTTTTGTTATTGGGCGTCGCGTGAATTGGGTATTTCCCATACTGAATTGGCAAAGCGTTTGGGTATTAGCGTGCCAGCTGTCAGTTACTCCGTTGAACGAGGTGAATTAATTGCGAAAGAGTATGCCTACCAACGCATTAAGAAGTAACTTAATAACTTAAGGGCGTCCCCTTCGCCCTACCCTTCGCCCGACGAAATTTTTTGCTTGACAGGGATATAGCTTTGTTATAGAAGTCACCTCAATTCAAGAACACAGGGAATTTTTATGAGTCACCGTCATGTGATTAACCAATTCGTAGATGTACTGAGCCTTAGCCTCGTCGTAGTATGCACGGGGACTGCAGCTCAGTTTCTATGATCCCTTGATTTAGAAATTATGAGCCGCGGGTCCCCTGAATCCGCGGCTTTTTTTATGTCAAAAAGCCGCCCACTCTTGAAAAGAGAAGCGGCTTTTTTAGTTTTTATCGTTTTTATCGGAAAGGAGCACAACATGAAAAAGGAAACTATCGGGGCGGACATCGTTGTCAAGATTCTTCTTGAGGAAGGCGTGGAGGCGATCTTCGGATATCCCGGCGCGAATTCACTGCCGCTTAACGATCGTTTAATGGACAGTCCCATAAAACATTATCTGATGCGGCACGAACAGGCGGCGGCTCATGCGGCCGACGGATTTGCCCGCGCCACGGGAAAGGTCGGGGTCTGTATGTCCACATCGGGTCCCGGCGCCACGAATCTGGTCACAGGGATTGCAACGGCCTTCATGGATTCAACGCCCATCGTAGCCCTGACGGCCCAGGTCAATACGAGCCTCCTGGGTCAGGATGCCTTCCAGGAGACAGACATCATCGGCATCACCATGCCGATTGTCAAGCACAGTTTTCAAGTCAAAAAAATTGAAAATCTGGCTTCTTCGCTGAAGCAGGCATTTCACATCGCGCAAACGGGCCGCCCCGGCCCGGTTGTCGTGGATCTGCCGCGAGACGTTCTGGCCCGGTCGTGTGAGTGTCCAAACGGGGACTACGATGCTGTGGACATGCCGGATAAAGAGGTCGATGATCCCGAACAGCTCGAAAAAATCGCCAGGGCGTTGAACAAGAGCGAAAGGCCCGTCGTCATTCTCGGCGGCGGCGTCAAACTGGGCCATGCAACCGGCGAAATCAAGGCGCTCGTCGAGAAGGCGAAAATCCCCTTCGTCACCACGATGATGGGGATCGGCTCCGTCAGCGCGGGAAACGGCTATGATCTCGGCTTCATCGGGACCCACGGCTACGAACTTGCCAACCGGATGGTCCACGATTCGGATTTTATTCTGGCCGTCGGCACGCGCTTTTCCGATCGCAGCACGTCTGTTGTTGCGGAATTCGCGCCCATGGCGACCATCGCCCAGATCGATATCGATCCGACCTCCATCGGCAAGATTATTCATGTCGATCTGCCCTATATCGGCGACATCAAAGAGACCGTCACGGCGCTGCTGCCCCTCGTTGAACCGAAGGAAAGAGCGCAGTGGCACGAAAAAATAAAGAAGGAAAAGGGAATCGTCTGTGAAAATAATCCCGACAACGGCTGCGGCCGGGCCGGCCGAATGATCAGCGCCATCCAGGGCATCATGCCCGACGATGCGATTGCCGTCGCCGATGTGGGCTTGAACCAGATATGGACCGTCCGCACCTGGCGGACCCATTCGCCAAGAAACCTGATCACGAGCGGCGGCATGGGAACCATGGGTTTCAGCCTGCCTGCCGCCATCGGGGCCAAGGTCGGCATGCCCGATCGCGGCGTCGTCGTCATTTCGGGCGACGGCGGTTTTTATATGAATATTCAGGAGCTGGCGACGATCAGTTATTACAACATTCCCATCAAGATCGTCGTCATCAACAACGCACATCTGGGGATGATCCGCCAGATGCAGGATCTTTTTTTCCAGAGCCGCTTCACCACCTGCGAACTGGGCAGCGGGGTGGATCTTATTGCCGTGGCGCGGGGCTTCGGAATTGAGGGCAGGCGGGTGGCCGTCGATGAAGACCCGCAGGAGGGCATCCTCGAAATGAGCCGGGCATGCGGGCCGTATCTCCTGGAAGTCGTGGTCGATCCCGAACATTACGTTTATCCGATCATCCCGCCGGGCCGCTCCAATGTGGAGATGATCTTCGGCAAAGGGGAATAATGCGAAAAGCAGAGTCCATGGATTTAATGACAGATTGAAAGGAAATTTAATATAAGTAGAAAGGTGAAAAATCATTATGACTCCAACAAAAATTGAAGAACACGCGATTTCCATGCTTGTGAAAAATCAGCCGGGCGTTTTGTCCCGCGTCTCCGGCGTCTTCAGCAGCCGCGGCTATAATATCCTGAGCCTTTGCGTTGCGGAGACCGTCGATCCGAATATATCGAGGATTACCCTCACGTCTCAGGCGGACCGGGCGTTTACGGAAAAGATCAAAAAACAGCTCGATAAACTGGTCGATGTCATCGAAGTCAACGATTATACGGGGCCCGATTACATCCACCGGGAGATGATGATGATCGGCATCCAGTTAAAGCCGGAGAACCGCGCGGAGATCATGCGGGCCATTGAAACGTTCCGGTGCAAGATCATCACCATGACGACGGATTATTACATTCTCGAACTGACGGGGACAAAGGAAGAAAATACGGCCGTCCTGAATTATCTCCAGCAGTTCGGCGTCGACGAAATCAACCGGACCGGTCCGATTTCCGTGCGCCGCAGCAAGCAGGGCAGGGCATAGAAAAATGGTCGTGCAAAAAAAGATTTTCCCCTTGACAAGGCCTATGGACGCTGTTAATCAACTCGCCTACGATTGTAAAATTGGAGCTTCAGAAGATGCGTTTATTGCGATTAGCAGACAGCATAAGCGTCGTTGCGGGGTTGACTGGCGGGATCATTAGTCCCTTGTGCAAGGGGTCCTGGTAATGGTTTATGTTTGATAATCATTTATTATCTGAAAAACCGTTACCGGTCCACAGGTAGCGGTTTTTTTTGATAAAGAGCTATAGGGGGTATACACACATGAAATTGAAGGGAGCCCAAATCCTTTTTCGGGCATTGGAAGCGGAAAACGTCGATACGATCTTCGGGTATCCCGGCGGCAAAGTGTTGGATTTATTCGATGAACTATTCAGAAGCCATGTCAAGAATATCCTGGTTCGCCACGAACAAGGCGCCGCTCATGCTGCCGATGCCTATGCGCGGGTGTCCGGCAAAGTGGGCGTCTGCATGGTGACCTCGGGGCCGGGGGCGACCAACACGGTGACGGGCATCGTCAACGCCTTCATGGATTCCATCCCCATTGTCGTACTCACAGGCCAGGTGCAGTCCTATCTCTTGGGCTCCGACGCCTTTCAGGAAGCCGACATTACGGGAATCACCAGGCCCTGCACAAAACACAATTTTTTGATTCAACGGGTGGAAGATATTGCCCAGACCGTGAAGGACGCTTTTCATATCGCCTCGACGGGGCGACCCGGCCCCGTCCTGATTGATCTGCCCGTCGATATTATCCAGATGGAGATAGAGGAAGCCGATTTGCCTGTCGTGACAATTCCTGTGGAGAAATCGCAAACACCGATTGTCGAAGAGTGTCAGGAAGCGTTGACTCTCCTTGCCAGGGCCCACAAACCGATCATCTTTACGGGCGGCGGCGTTGTCCTCGGCAAGGCTTCGCAGGAGCTTCGGCAGTTTGTCAAACAGGTCAACATTCCTGTCACGTCGTCGCTCATGGGGCTGGGCGCCTTTCCCGCGTCCGATCCGCTCTGGCTCGGCATGCTGGGGATGCACGGCACGTATTACGCCAATATGGCCATCAGTAATTGCGACGTTATGCTCGCCATCGGCGTGCGCTTCGACGACCGCGTGACGTCCCGGGTGGATGCCTTTGCACCCAATGCCAAGATCATCCATATCGACATCGACCCGGTGACGATCGATAAGATCATCCAATCCCATGTATCGATTATCGGCGACTGCAAGGCCACCCTGCGGATTTTCAATGAACTCATGGCCACAGGGAAATATAACATGCCGGCGGGCCAGACGGACAACTGGCTCAAAAGAGTTGCTGCATGGAAGGAAGAAGTTCCTCTGGGCTACTGCACGGGCGAAAATATCAAGCCCCAATGCGTGATCGAAACCCTTTACAGGCTGACGGAAGGCAAGGCCATCATTACGACGGAAGTGGGTCAAAACCAGATGTGGGCGGCCCAGTTTTACCGTTTCGATGAGCCCAACACTTTCGTCACTTCCGGCGGTCTCGGGACGATGGGTTTTGGACTGCCCGCCGCCATCGGCGCCCAGGTTGCCTGTCCGGACAGGCTGGTGGTCGATATTGCCGGAGACGGCAGCATTCAGATGAATATCCAGGAACTGGCTACGGCGGTGAACAACAAATTGCCCGTAAAGATCGTTATTCTGAACAACAGCTATCTCGGCATGGTGCGCCAGTGGCAGGAGCTCTTCTACGGCAAGCGGTATTCACAAACAGATCTCACCGGTTCGCCCGATTTTGTCAAACTGGCGGAGGCCTACGGCGCCACAGGCCTGCGGGCCGACAAGCCGGAAGAGATGGAAGCGATGCTTAAGAAGGGTTTAAATACGCCCGGCGTCGTCGTGATGGATTTTCATGTCGAACCGGAGGAGGGCGTCTATCCCATGGTCAGGCCCGGCGCGTCGCTCAATGATATGCTTTTGAAGTAATGGGGTGTCTATAGAAGGGCGGGTTTCGCCCGAAAGAAAGGCAGCTTTCCATGACCAAAATCAAAGAGAAGACAGTGTCTATCCTGGTGAACAACAAACCCGACGTCCTGGCCAGAATCGCCGGCGTGTTCAGCCTGCGGTCTTTCAACATTGAAAGCATCTCGGCCAATGTCACGAAAGACCCGGGGAAGTCAAAGATCATCCTGACGACGAAGGGCAATCAGGACACCTTGATGACCATCGAAAAACAGATCAACAACCTGGTCGATATTATCCAGGTCAGCGATTTGACAAAAATACCGTCCATCAGAAGAGAGATGATCCTGATCAGGCTGAAGGTGAGTACGGCCAATCAAAACAGCATCATCCAGGTAGTGGAAAAGCTTCACGGAAGAGTGTTGAGCAAGGAAGAAGGTTATTGGATCGTTGAGGTTTCAGGCGATGTTGACGAAATAGACGCTATCCTTGCCCGATTCGACAAACTGGGGATGGACGATTTTACCAGAACCGGCACGGTAGCGCTGGAACAAATAGCTTAACACCCATTTTGTAAATGATGCGTCATATCGATCGAAGGGAGATATCTTTTTTAAATCAATATTCTATAAGATTTCTCACTTCGTTCGAAATGACCATACGCAACCGAATTTATGAAACATAGTATTTAGTAATTAAAAGGAAAAGGAGGAAGTTATGTCGGAAATCATTATCGGGGGAATCAAAGAAGAGGTCATTACATCGGAGGAATTTACGCTGGCGCACGCCCGCGAGGTCCTCAAAAACGAGACCGTCGCCGTCATCGGCTACGGCGTCCAGGGCCGGGGCCAGGCGCTCAACATGAAGGACAACGGCATTCAGTGCATCGTCGGCGAGGGCGATTACAACTGGCAGAAAGCCATCGACGAAGGCTTTGTTCCGGGGAAAACCCTTTTCCCGCCTATCGAAGCAGCCAGGCGTGCTACGATTATCCAGTACCTCATGAACGATGCCGGTCAGAAGGAGATGTGGCCGGAATTGAAGCCTCACCTGACGGAAGGCAAGGCCCTTTATTTTTCCCACGGCTTCTCCATCGTCTATAAGGAGCAGACGGGCGTCATTCCGCCGGCCAATATCGATGTCATCCTGGTGGCCCCCAAAGGCGCGGGACGCACGGTGCGCGACAATTTCCTCGCCGGCAGCGGCATCAATTCCAGCTATGCCGTCTTCCAGGATTATACGAAGAAAGCCAAAGATCGGACCCTGGCCGTCGGCGTCGCCATCGGTTCCGGCTATCTGTTTCCCACGACCTTTGAAAAAGAGGTCTACAGCGATCTGACGGGTGAGCGGGGCGTCCTCATGGGATGTCTGGCCGGCGTCCTCGAAGCCCAGTACAACCTGCTTCGGAAACACGGTCACAGCCCATCGGAGGCCTTCAATGAAACGGTTGAAGAACTGACCCAGAGCCTTATGCCTCTTGTCGCCCAGAACGGCATGGACTGGATGTACGCCAATTGCAGCACCACGGCCCAGCGCGGCGCCCTGGACTGGAAAGATAAATTCCGCGACGCCGTCGCGCCTGTCTTCGATGACCTCTACGAAAGCGTTGCGACGGGGAAAGAGACGGAGATCGTCCTCCGGGTCGGCAGCGCGCCTGATTACCGGGATCAACTCCAGAAGGAACTCGATGTTATCAAAAACAGCGAAATGTGGCAGGCCGGCGCCGCCGTGCGCGCCCTGAGACCGGAGCGGCGAAAAAAATAACGAACTGAAGGAGGTAGGAGCCATGCGAAGCGATCTGATGAAAAAAGGTGTGGAAAGGGCGCCCCATCGTTCCCTTTTCAAGGCCATGGGCTATACGGATGAAGAACTGGCCCGGCCGATTATCGGCGTTGTCAATTCAGCCAACGAGATCATCCCCGGCCATATCCATTTGGATATTATCACAGCGGACGTCAAGGCGGGCATCCGCATGGCCGGCGGCACGCCCGTCGAATTTCCCGTCATCGGCGTCTGCGACGGCATCGCCATGAACCATGAGGGGATGAAATACTCCCTGGCCAGCCGCGAACTGATCGCCGATTCCATTGAGATCATGGCCATGGCCCATCCCTTCGACGCCCTGGTCATGGTCACCAACTGCGACAAGATCATCCCCGGCATGCTCATGGCGGCTTTGCGCCTGAACATCCCGACGATCTTTATCAGCGGCGGACCCATGCTGGCGGGCAATTTCGAAGGAAAATCCGTCGATCTCATCAATGTTTTTGAAGGCGTCGGAAAAGTCAAATCCAAGCAGATGACCCAAAAAGAACTGGCCGCCATGGAGGATTGCGCCTGCCCGGGCTGCGGGTCCTGCGCCGGCATGTTCACGGCCAACTCCATGAATTGCGTGACCGAAGCCCTGGGGCTCGGTCTGCCGGGGAACGGCACGATTCCCGCCGTCCAAGCCGCCCGCAGGCGTCTGGCCAAAGAGGCGGGCATGCGGATCATGGAGCTTCTGAAAAAGGATGTCAAGCCGAGAGACATTGCCACGCTCAAAGCGTTTAAAAACGCCATTGCCGTGGACATGGCCCTGGGCTGCTCGACCAATACGGTCTTGCATATTCCTGCTATTGCGCATGAAGCAGGCATCAAACTGGACCTCGACCTTTTTAACGAGATCAGCAAAAAAACGCCCAACATCTGTTATCTCAGCCCCGCGGGTCCTCATTACATTCAAGATCTGAACGCGGCGGGCGGCATCCAGGCCGTCATGAAGGAAATCAGCGCGGTGGGCGTCATCGATCTGAAGGCCATAACCGTCAACGGCAAGACGGTCGGTGAAAACCTGAAAAGCGCGCAGGTCGCCAAACGCGACGTGATCCGCTCCGTCAAAAGCCCCTACAGCAAGGAAGGCGGCATCGCCATCCTCCGGGGCAATCTGGCCCCCGACGGCGCCGTGGTGAAGCAGTCCGCCGTTTCTCTGGATATGCAGGTCAATGAAGGCAAAGCCCGCGTTTTCGATTCCGAGGACGATGCGATCAAGGCGATTCTCGGCGGGAAAATCAAGGCGGGCGATGTGGTCGTCATCCGCTATGAAGGCCCGAAAGGCGGCCCGGGCATGCGCGAAATGCTTTCGCCCACGTCGGCCATCGTCGGGATGGGTCTCGACAAATCCGTTGCCCTCCTGACGGATGGACGTTTCAGCGGCGGAACCCGCGGCGCGGCTCTGGGGCACATCTCGCCGGAAGCCGCAGAAGGCGGACCCATCGGCCTGGTCAGGGAAGGGGACAAGATTCTTATCGACATTCCCAAAAAGACGCTGACCCTGAAGATCACAGATGCGGAAATGGAAAAGCGCAGGAAATCTTTCCAGCCCCGGGAGCCCCGCATCAAGACGGGCTACCTCGGCCGTTACACCAAGCTCGTCACCTCCGCCAGCACCGGCGCCGTCTTTAAGGACTGACCCCTCTGCAAAGCAGCACCCCTCGCCCCCTTCCCGATGGAATTCAGGAGGGGGCGAGGAAATCTGTCGTCATATGTAGATTCCCCGGCTCACAGGCCAGGGCGGTAATATCGGCAAAGTCCCCGTTCACCTGGCCGTATGGTGCGGGAATCCTTTGCATCCATGATAACAATTAAATAATAGTTTCCATTTGTATCGTCAATTGATGCCATTTATCGTAAAGATCTTCCAGCTCCGCTGAAATATCCTTCAATTCCTTATCGAGGGTTTTGATTTTCAGGGGGTCCTTGTGGATGCCGGGTTCGCACAGGAGGGCTTCATTTTGGGCTTTTTGTTTTTCCAGGGCGGCGATCCTGTCTTCAACAGCATCCAGCTCCACCTTGATGCCACGGGTCAGCCTGGAGAGGCGGTTTCGCTCCTCCGCTTCGAGGCGCTTTTCCTCTTTGGTCTTCCGGCTGCCCGCCTGGGCGACATCAGGATCCTCCGTCGTCGTCGCTGCCGCCGCTGCCGCCTGAGCGGCGGATTCCATTGTCTCCGACCGCCGCTTCTCAATAAAGTATGAATAATTACCGGCGTACTCACGGCACGTCCCATCGTAAAGTTCAATGACCCGGTTGACCAGTTGATCGAGGAAATACCGGTCGTGGGAAACGATAACGACCGTCCCGTGATACTTGATCAGGGCCTCCTGAAAGATGTCCTTCGTCTTGAGATCGAGATGATTGGTCGGCTCGTCGAGGAGGAGGAGATTTGTGTCCGAAAGAAGAATTTTGACAAGGGCCAGGCGCGACTTTTCCCCGCCCGACAGGACGGCGATGCTTTTATGGATGTCGTCTCCGGAAAAAAGGAAGGCGCCCAGGAGGTTCCGTTTTTCCTGATCGTTGGCCTTTGTGCCTGCCGCGCTGATTTCCTCCCAGATCGTCTTTTCGTAGTTCAAGTTTTCGGCGGATTCCTGGGAGAAGAAGGCCATGCTCACATGGAGGCCATGCTTGACGCGACCCGAATCGGGTGCCTCGCTGCCGCTCAGTATCCGCGATAAGGTCGATTTCCCGGCGCCGTTCATGCCGACGAGGGCGATCTTGTCGCCCCGATAGACGTTGAAGCTCAATCCCGTAAGAACTTTTGTATCGCCGTAGCTCTTGAAAACATTGTCGACGGCCAGGACTTCCTTGCCGCTTTTCGTCCCTTCGGGAAATTTGATCCGGACGCTTTTGGCATTGGGATCGATCCGCACGACGTTGTATTTTTCCAGCATCTTGACCCGGCTCTGCACCTGTTTGGCCTTCGTTGACTTGTAGCGGAACCGCTCAATGAAGTCTTCGATCCGTTTGATTTCCCCTTTCTGGAGCTCCATTTCCTTCTTCAGGGCTTCCAGCCTTTTTTCTTTTTCGACAAGGTAATAGGAATAGTTTCCCCGATAAATCGTAATGCGGCGGTTGGCCAGTTCGGCAATCTGGTTCGTGATCTTGTCGAGGAAGAAACGGTCGTGGGCGACGGCGATGATGGTGCCTTTGTAGTCTTTCAGGTAGCTCTCCAGCCATTCCATGCTTTCCGTATCGAGATGGTTGGTGGGCTCGTCGAGGAGCATGATGTCGGGATCGGACAGAAGAATAATCGCGAAAAGAACCCGCATCTTCCATCCCCCGGAAAACTCGGCGCAGTTTTTGAGGAAATCTTTTTCCCGGAAGCCCAGACCTTTTAAAATCTGTTTGGATTTTGCCTCGAAGGCATAGCCGTCCTTGGCGTTGAACAGGGCGCAGGCGGTTTCATAATCCTTTGTGACCTTCTGAAATTCCGGCGTCCCGTCCTTGCACCGGGAAATCATCTCCTCCAGCTCCTTGATCCGTTCTTCGATCTCCGAGATGCCGCTTTTCTTTTTCAGGTATTCCATCAGGCCGACGGGTTCCAGTTCGACCAGGTCCTGGGGCAGATAGCCGATGGTTTTGTTTTTGCGGTTGGGGATTTCGATGGAACCGGAGTCGAGCGGCGCCATATCCATGATCGTCCGGAATAGGGTGGTCTTTCCCGTGCCGTTCTCGCCGACAAGGCCGATGCGGCTCCGCTCTGTAATGGTCCAGTCGATGCCTTCGTAGATGACGCGACCGCCGAAGGACAGGTTGATGTCTTTGAGGTAAATCAAGGCTCAGGCTCCCGGCGGCTCTGCGAGTTTGGCAAACAGCATGCCGTAGGCGATCCGGCCGCGCTCGAAACTGCTGATGCGGAAGAATTCATCGGGGGCGTGGTATTGCTCATCGCCGAGACCGAAACCGAAGCTCACGGTGTAAATTCCCAGTTCCTGAAGGAAGAGGGCGCAGACAGGGACGCTGCCGCCCGTGCGGATATAATAAGGCGGCTTTCCGTACAATTCCGTAAGGACGGCGGCAGCGGTCCTGTTTCCCGGATGATCGGCGGGGATCAGATAGGGCAGGGAAGAGAAGGTGTTTTTCCGGGATGTTACCTTGACGCCGCGGGGCGTGTGCTTTTCGACATGATTGAACAGGCACCGGATGATCCGTTCCGGGTCCTGGTTGACAACGAGACGGCAGGTGATCTTGGCGTTTGCCTCGTTGGGCAGCACTGTCTTGACGCCTTCGCCCTGAAAGCCGCCCCACATGCCGTTCAACTCCAGGGTCGGCCTTGCCCAGACCCGCTCCCGCGTCGTGTAGCCTGTCTCGCCGAATAGTTCATCGACCCCCAGCTCCTGCTGATATTTTCCTTCATCGTAGGGAACAGCGGCGATCTGTTCCCGCTCTGCCGTAGACAGGGGCGCCACATCGTCATAGAAGCCGTCCACAAGGATTTTACCGTCCGCACCACCGTGCATGGAGGCGACAATATCCGCCAGAACGTGCAAGGGGTTCCGGATGGAGCCGCCGTAGACGCCGGAATGGAGGTCGGTCTTGGCGCCTTTGACGGTGATGTCGATGCCGCAAATCCCCTTGAGTCCGACCAGAAGCGCCCCCTGCGTCTCGTTGAATTGCCCGCTGTCAGCGCTCAGGACAAAATCACAGGCCAGGAGATCGCGATGGTTAGCGACAATTTTATCGACTTGAGGGCTCCCGATTTCTTCCTGTCCTTCCAAAAAGAATTTCACGTTGATTGGCAGTTTGCCTTCCGTGTTCAGGAAGGCCTCGCAGGTCAGGATGGGGATAAGCAGGCTGCCCTTGTCGTCCGAAGCACCCCTTGCGTAAATGCGGCCGTCCCGGATTGTCGGTTCGAAGGGCGGGTTCGTCCACAGGTTCAGGGGATCGACCGGCTGGGTGTCATAATGTCCGTAGATCATGACCGTGGGCTTCCCCGGCGCATGCAGCCAGTCTCCGTAAACAACGGAATGCACGTCCGTCGGCATAATCTGTACGTTTTCAATGCCCGCCTCCCTCATCCGATTTGCCGTCCACTCGGCAGCCTTTTGCACGTCGGTGGCGTGCTCGGAGAGCGACGATATGCTCCGAATGCGCAAAAAATCCAATAATTCATTTAAAAACCTGTCTTTGTTTTGTGTCAGATAATCTTGCCAGTCAGACATGTTACCCGTTTTTCCTTTCTCATCAAATCGAAAAAAATCTTATGCCTCCATATCGACGATACAAAGCATGAAAATCCCATGTCAATTTTATTTGCCGACCTCGTAAAAAAGTCGCAATGCAGCGTTTATGTCATTTCGACCCCGCATTTTGCGGGGGAGAAATCCTGAAATCATTAAAGGCTTCTCGTCGTCCCGCTTCAGCGGGACTCCTCGAAATGACAGAATTCGACTTTTTACGAGTTTGTCTTATTTCCCTTTGGCCTTATCCATCTCCTGCAACAGCCGCCATTGGACCTTCCCGGACGCTGTTTTGGGCAAGGCGTCGACGAATTCGACGAGCCGGGGATATTTGTAGGCGGCCATCCTTTCCCGGCACCAATCGATAATGTCCCGATCCGTGATTTTCCCCTTGCGGGCCGTCTCCTTGAGGACCACAACGGCCTTGACGGTTTCGCCGCGATGGGCGTCTTCGGTGCTGATGATGCACGCCTCCAGAATATCCGGGTGGCCGTACATGATGGACTCCACCTCCGCAGGCCACACTTTGAATCCGGAGGCGTTGATCATCCGCTTCAAGCGGTCAACAATGAAGAAGTATCCCTCGTCATCATAATAACCCAGGTCCCCGGTGCGAAAAAACATCTTTCCGTCAATCTCGACAAAACATTCCCCGGTGGCTTTAGGGTTGTTCCAGTATCCGCTGAATATCTGCGGCCCGCGGGAAACAATCTCCCCTGTCTGGTTGGGGCCTAAAGGTTCGAGGGTGTCGGGGTTCATCACCAGCGCTTCGGTATTGCATAAAGGAATACCGAGGCATTGACGCTTGGGACGGCTTCCATGGTTGCTGTGGGTCGGGGCCGCCGTCTCGGTCAGGCCGTACCCTTCGACATAGGCAAGTCCGGTGAGTTCGTAGAGTCTTTTGGCTATCGCCTCGGGCATGGCCGCTCCGCCCCCGCCGATATATCGCAGGCTGTTCAGACTGTCGCTTTTGAAATTGGGGCTGGCGAAAAGATCGATGACCATGGTGGGGATATTGGTCCAGTTTGTCACTTGATGCCGTTTGATCAGGGCCAGCGCCAGTTCCCGGTCCCACCGCGTCATGACGATGATCTCCGCGCCGAGGTAGACGGACATGTTCATCACGATCTGCATGCCGGTGACATGAAAAAAGGGGACGACGCCGAGTAAGACGTCCTGGCACGAGGCGCCCTGCCAGACGCTGGGAATAGCCGTTGTGGCCATGAGGGAGCTGTGGGTATGCATACAGCCCTTCGGTTTTCCCGTTGTGCCGGATGTATAGCAGATGGCCGCCAGATCATCGGAACCGGTCAGGAGAGGCCCCGGCTTCAGGCCGGCCGCAAGCACTTTTCCCCAGTCCTCGCCCCCCGGGATGGCCGGTTCGGTTGCCGCGGCCGTGAGAAACTCCGGTTTGGGAATATCGGCGGATTCGGCAGCATAATCCCCATAATCGGCCACGACGGCATATTCGAGTCCGCCTGCACCCATGAGCGGCTCGATTCGGGAAAAAAGCTCGCTTGCGCAGATGGCCGCCGATATGCCGGCATCTGTGCAGTAATGACGCATTTCATCCGTGAGATTCATGGGATTGGCCGGAACCACGACGGCATTGGCCCGCAGGATGGCGTAGTAGGCGATGATGAACTGGGGAGAGTTCTGCATATACAGAAGCACCCGGTCGCCCTTTTTTACGCCGCACCGCTGCTGCAGATAACCGGCCAGAGCTTCCGCTTCCGACTTGAGCCGGTTGTAGGAAAGGCTTGACCCGTAATAGGAAATCGCCGTTTTCTCCGGATAACGCGCAGCGGAAACGTCGAGGTTGTAAGCCAGTGAAGTTGCAGGCAAGCTGACAATACGGGGGAGACCCTTCGGCCAATAGTTGTAATGGGCGTGTTCCATGATCCTCCTTCAATGTCCTGTTTTTGCTGACTTGCTCATCTGTCCTGCCGCTGCGCTTTTCAGAGCATGCGTGTGAGTTCTGTATTGTGGGGGGCCGTCTTCTGGGCCTCAAGGCCTTCTTCAATCAGCGCCAGGACCCGCTGCTTTTGATCCGGAAATGCATAGCCTTCGTAGTCCTGGGTGAACAGCAGAGAACCCTTTCGATTGCGCCAGTAGTTTCCCGCATGATCAAAACAGACCTTCGAGGTGACGTCCAGCTCTTCGATCATCAACTTGAGTTCCGTCAGATGTTCTTCACCGTTCAGAAGATGAAACTCCCCGCTTGCAAAGGAATCATAAATGGGGCTTCCGGGAGAGGGGACGAAAGGACGGGACCGGATGTAATGGGGATTAATGGCCGTAAGAACACGGGCCGTGTTGCGGGCATGCTGCTCCCACAACTCCTTTCCCCCCAATCCCGGCATCCAGTACTCGGACAGTTGGAAGCCTGCTTCCATAGCCTTCCTGCCCCCTTCGATATGTTCCTGGCCCGTTACGCCTTTCTTGACAATCGTCAAGAGTTCGTCGTCGCCGGTCTCCAGGCCGACGTGCAGCCGGTCCAGGCCCGCCTCGTAAATGGCTTTCAGTTCGTCGAGGCTTTTCCGGGCCAGGGTTTTGGACCGGGCATAAGACGTCACCCTTTCCAGAGACGGGAATTTTTGCCTCAGATATTTCAAGACCTCGACCAGTCTTTCCGTCCTCATCTCAGGGCTGTTGCCGTCCTGCAAGAAGGCGGTCCTGCCGCCGACGATAAGCCAGTTGACGACCATGATAAAACCCTGGCTGGTGTTCAGGATCGGCGCCCTGTTGATCATTTCAATGATGACGGGCTTGTTGATTTCCCCCGTGTAGCCGAGGCTCCAGGAAATTGCTTTCAACTCATCGCACAAAGCGGCAATGGCGTCGATGTCGCCTTTGATTTCCTCCACGGAACGGATGGAAAATTTTTCCTCTTTGTACATGCTGCAAAACGTGCATTTGTTCCAGGGGCAGTTTCGCGTAAACCGAAGGAGCAGGGAATAACTTCCCCCCTCGCTCGGCGGCCGGTAGATGCCCGTTTCAAAAAAACAGCCTGATTCGTACGCGTGTTCCATCATAACTCCTTATTGACAGGCTCTTTGCCTTTCGTCCTTAAAAATCATCAACATGTTGCCCCACCGGTGAAAAGCGGCGGCCCGTTTCTCCCATTATTGGGCCGCAATCTCACATATTTGACCGGATTCGTCAACTATGGAGTTTAGACCCGTGATATGACCCCGGAACCCAAAAAAATAAATCCCAATTATTTTTCGAAAGCTCACGATCCGCGGCGCAGTTCGACCCAGATATTCACAACGGATACACTGATCAGGTTCAAAGTGGTAGCGGCATACCAGAAATAGGATTCCTGGCGGTCAAGCAACGTTATCCAGCCGGACCAGAGCACAAAACAGATGATGGAAAAGGAAATCAGCGTGTCGATGGACAGAAAGAGCTGAGGCCTCCGAAAGAGCCTTCCCGCCTGTGCGATGGTGCAGTATTCAATGGGCGCTATCCTGCCGGTTAGGTGAAAAAAGACGCGAATCAGGTTCATGATCAGATCGGACAGCGCCCAGGCCATAACCAGCCACGCGAAGATGCAAAAGGGAACGGACGCCGCCCCCGCGCGCCAGGCAAGCAGGCCGAAGAGCAGCTTGAACAGGCAGAACGGTATGCCGATCGTCAGAGCCTGGAAGGCCGGTGATAAAAAGATACTGTCTCCGATCTTTTGCGCCTTCTGACGCCACGGCTCTTTCATAAGATGGCTCCGGCGATGAAACGGGATTTCTCATTCATGTTTTCAAGTTTTTCTTGCAAATATCACTTTTTTCTCCCACAGGCCGCTTTTGTAGTACAGCCAGTTGAATCCGACGGCCAACGCAACGCTGAAAAACATGGCCATCCATATGCCGTCCTGTTTGAAACCGGCGGGGCCTGCAAGACCGTAAGCAAGAGGAATGCGCAGAACGATCATGGCAATGAATGAAAGGGCCAGCAAGGCCATCGTGTCGCCGGCGCTGCGAAGCACGCCCTGGACGGCGAATGTGACGGCAAAACACGGGTAGATAAACGCCATCCATCGGTAATAATCGCGGATGACGGCCAGGACCCTTGCCTTTTCAACGGATTCCTTGAGAAAAATGCCGCCGATATCATAGGAGAAAAACGCCAGCACCGTCGTGCAAACCAGGGCAACGACCAAGCCGAAGAATATCGACACACGCAGGGTCTCATAAACGCGGTCAATCTTCTGCGCCCCCAGGTTCTGGCCGGATATGGTGGTTGCCGCCATTCCGATGGACATGAATGGGATCATGGCCAGCATGTCGATCTGCATGCTGATGCCGAAAGCCGCCGTGACATCCGTGCCGTAGCGATTGACCAGGGATATGATGATGACCCCGGCCACGGAAATCACCAGCATCTGCAGCGATGCAGGCACGCCGATGGCAAAAACCTGCCGGATGATATACCAGTCCGGACGGAAGTCCCAAGTTTGCATATTGATATACGGATTGCGTCTCACCAGGTAAATATAGCCGACGATGCCGGTTGTTACGGCTGCCAGCGCCGTTCCGCAAGCCGCACCGGCCACGCCGAGAGGCGGCAGAGGCCCCACGCCGGAAATAAGCACGGGGACGTAAATGATATTAAAGAACGTCAGCAGGCTGAGAATTTTCAACACCGTTACGGAGTCGCCCAGACCGTTGAGCGTACTGTTCATCCAGTTGAGGAAAAATGAAAATACGAGCGTTGCCATGATGATTGTCAGATAAGAGAGGGCCATATCCTGAATTTCCTTTGGGACATGCACCCATTCCAGCAATTGGCGACGGAGGGCCAAAGCGATGATGGAAATGAACAGACAGCACAATATGGAGGTAAAAAAAGAATTTGCCAGGATTTTTCTGAGCAGTCCCGTATCTTTGCGTCCGAATGCCTGGGCGATCAGGATATTGGTGGACATGCCCATGCCGATGAGAATGGCGGGCATCAGCATGATAATCGGCAGACTTGCGGAGACTGCGGCTACGGCTTTGTGGCCCAGGAGCCTTCCGACCCAGATCATGTTGATGATGCCGTGGAAGGACATCAACACATTGCCGAGCATAATGGGCGTGCTGAAGCGGATGAACTGCTTGGCGATATTACCTTCAGTGAAATCCTGCATGGGGCGCCTTTTGTTGTTTCAGGGGGCATTGGCGATGAGAAATATCAATGACAGGGTTTGATGAGTATTTTTTCTTATCGTTCAAAATGTCCGCATTTTACGTTGATTAAATTTATCCCGGCAATGAACTATAGGGAATGCGGCCCTGTATGTCAAGATTTTGCAATCGGTTTTTCATTCAAGCCGTTTTCCTGCTGGGATGGCCCAGACCTTATCCGCCAATCTCACGGAGCCCCTGCCGTTGTATGCCGGCACGGCGGCCTCTCTTTTACGAAACAATCAGTTGAGTTTTCTCAACCGGGGTTCCATCACAAAAACAATCATCAGAAACAGGATCATGAAAAGGCCGAAAAACACGACCGTCAGAGAAGCGCCCACGACCTGCGCCAGCGCTCCGGCAATGAGTGTCGCAACGGGGGTAAGACCGAAGGTAATCATATAAATGCTCATCACCCGGCCCATGAGATCCTGGGGCGTATAGCCCATAAGCAGGGTCATATTGAGGGCCATGTAGACGGAGCCGGAAGCCCCGGCCATCAGGAGGCAGGCGAGGGCCAAAGGCATGGACCGGGTCAGTCCGAAAAGGAAAAGAGCGGCGCCGAGTCCCACGCCGGTGATGATTGTCCAGAGGCCCTTGTGACGAATATCGCCCGCCGAGGCGAGGGTGGCGGCGCCGATTAACGCCCCGACGCCTGTCGCCGACATGAGCAGGCCCAGTCCCGTTTCCCCGGAACCAAAGACGCTTTTGGCAAAGACGGGCAGGAGCATTTGATAAGACATGGTGGTTAAAAAGGGCACAAAGGCGATCATCATCAAAACGAGAATGATGCGATTATTCATGACATGGCGCAGACCCTCCGCCACGTCTTTGAGGATGGGAACGGCCCGGCGCTCTGCCGGCGCCGGTTGACCCGCCGGGATCATGAAAAGGGTGAGGATGGTCAGGGCGGAAGATACGGTGATGATCCAGTAGACGCCTCCTGCACCGATCCACTTCATCAGGACGCCGGCCAGAGCGGGGGAGGCGATGCGGCTGATATTCATGGCAATCGAATTGAGAGCGACGGCGTTGAGCAGGGCGTCATCGCTGACCAGTTCCCGGACAAAGGCCTGCCGCGCCGGGAGATAGAAGACGAAAAATGTGCCGGAAACGACGGAGGCCGCCATGAGATGCCAGACGGCGATCCGGTCGATCGTGATCAGGACGGCGATGGCCAGGGATACAAGCCCTGTGCCGGCCCGGCAGAACAGAAGGACGTTGCGTTTTCTCAGGCGGTCGGCCAGAGCCCCGGCATGCAATGAAAAGAGCAAAAGGGGTATGCCGAATCCGGCGGTGACGAGTCCGAGATAAAAAGCGGAGTCCGTCAGCGTGTACACCAGCCAGCCGCGGGCGACATTCGTCATGTTCATGCCGTTGAAGGACAACAGCAGCCCGACCCAGTACCAGGAAAAATCTCTATTGTTAAAGGCGATAAATGCATCACGCCTGTTTTTGATAAAACCCATATCAGTGCTGGTAAAAGGAGAAAGAATTATATCCTATCCGTCTTCCTGCAAAATATTGACCCATCCGTTCCGGTTCACTCCTGAAGGACTGATAGTGTTGTTTATCTTGCATTACTTTCGAGATTTATCAAGGAAATATATAAAAGCGAAAAGGGTCGGACTCATTTATTGCTCGGCAACAGGCAATGGCGGAAAAGGGAGGGGGAAAGGGGTCATCGGGGGAAATGGGTCGGGAAAAGAAGGAAAAGAAGAAGGGCGGAAAAGGGGTCAAATTTATTTTGGCGCCGCCCGACTATCAGAAAAAAATCTGCTCCCTTTTTTTTGCTTTCTTTCTCTTTTTTTCTTTTTTATCTTGCTCTTTATACGGCCTGCCTCTTTTTTGGGGTTCGATATTTGACGACCTCGTAAAAAGTCTAAAATTAGCGTAACAGCTTAAATTAATTTAACATTTGTGCATTTATTTCTTGACAACTATTCTGC
>JAFGHS010000141.1 GCA_016930075.1 Deltaproteobacteria bacterium | reverse complement strand
CCAGAGCCTTCTGCAATCTGCACGGTTTCTGGGCTTACAAATAACTTCTCTCTCCCTGACGGCCTCCTTCCCTTCTATCTGGAAGAAGGCCGTTTTATTATTTCTTGATAACCCTGTTTGTTATCCGTAAATTTGAATCATCCAAGTAAATTTTGTCCTCCCTTGAGGGAGGATTTAGGTGGGTGTTATTCTATAATAAGGAACTCTCACGTGCCCTACCCCAAAATCCGGCTCAAACCAAAACGCGACAGCGTCTTGCGCAACGGACATCCCTGGCTCTTTTCAGGCGCCATCGCGTCTAAAGAATCCGGCATCGAACCGGGCGACATCGTAGAGGCTGTCTCGATGGATGGTCAAAAACTCGGGCTGGGTTTTTACCATCCCGCAACGGATATTGCATTCCGCCTCTTGACGCGGGACTGTGATCAAACAATTGACGCAAACTTCTGGCGCAAACGCATCCTGTCTGCAAAACAGATTCGGGAGATGCTCATCCCGCCCGATACCGACGCCTTCCGCCTGATCAACGCAGAGGGCGACTTCTTGCCGGGGCTGATTGTGGATCGCTATGCCAACACGCTCGTCGTCTCGTTTCAGACAGCCGGGATCGAAAAACACCGCGACACCCTGCTCGAGCTTCTGGACGAATTGATCCACCTAGACGCAATCTACGAACGCAGCGAAACCCGAGCGCGTCAGCGCGAAGGCATGACGGGTAGGCAAGGATGGATATCTGGAAACCATCCGGAAGGAACCGTCCCGATCCGCGAGAACGGACTCGTCTTCGAAGTGGACGTGGTGGAAGGCCAGAAGACCGGATTCTTTTTGGATCAACGCCCCAACCGGCAGTGGGTTCGGATGCTCAGTGCGGATAAAACCGTTCTCAATTGTTTTTCTTACACCGGAGGATTTTCGGTCTATGCCGCCGCAGGCGGCGCGAAACGCGTGATCTCTGTGGAAACTTCCAAGAACGCCAACGCGCTCGCCGCCATAAATCTTGCGCGAAACGGATATTCGGACACAGATCATCCGATCATCGCGGCGGATGTGTTCAAATTTTTGCGGGACGAGAAAGCGTCTTTCGATATGATCATCCTCGATCCACCGGCCTTCGCCAAGACCAAACACGAAATCAGCCGGGCGACGCACGGCTACAAGGAAATCAATCGGCAGGCCATGATGCGTCTCGATCATGGCGGATTGCTTTTGACCTTCTCATGCTCGAACCACATCGATTCGGAGTTATTCAGGAAAATCGTAATCGGTGCGGCCCAGGACGCGAAAAAAAATGTCCACCTGCTTCAGACCCTCGGTCCCGGCCCCGACCACTCCACCCTGCTGCCGCATACCGAAGGTTCATATCTCAAAGGTTTGCTATTATCCGTGGAAAACGATTAATAAAATTCTGGAATGCATCATCGCGATGATGCAAAGGTAAAACATGACAGATGTTTTACTCAATATTTCTGGAGTGCAAAATCCGTGATTTTGCCGAGATAAAACATTCAGGGTTCCCATTTCATGGCATGATGAACGATACCGGTAATCCAAATCCCCTCATCGACAATCTTGTACATAATTCTGTATGATCCATAAATGATTTCACGACACAATTCATTTCCAATTTCAGGGATAATCCGGCCGGATAGTGGAAAATTTTCAAGTTGATCAACCGAGTTGATTAAACGGGCGACAAACAATGAAGCATGATCAGGGGAATCTCTTGAAATATAATCGGCAATTGCGTTGACATCTTCAATCGCCGAAGGTGCCCAAATCACCTTAACCATTTCTGAAGCCTTTGCTTTGCCTCTTGATTCAAGACTCCTTTTCCGTCATGAATTTCATTCTCGCCATGCTCAAATTTCAGGCGTACATAAAGTGCATGGATAATGTCATCCATGGAGGATTCATTGGGCATGGAATCAATAACATCTTTTGCGGCTTCTTTGGCGTACATGGGTTTTCTCCTGATCATTTACCATGAAAATATATAGCTTTGTGCTTAAAAGATCAACAAGAAAAAAAAGACTCACTTCCGCTTCCATTACACTGGGAGGGAGTTGCACTCCCGACCCAACGATACATTTTTTATTCGGGAGTCTAACTCCCTCACAGCACCTCAAAAACATCATGGATGTTTTTTGGAGTAAAAAATCCGTGATTTTGCAAAACCCACCTGCTGGAGGTTATCACTCCCTCTTCCTGTACAAAATCACCGCCTTCGGCTCCACAATCACATCGAAACAAGTCCGCAAGACATCCACAAACGGACTTTTCGGGGCATCTTCCCCATTGATCGTTTGGACGGAAATTCGCCGTAGCGGCTTTAGAGACCGCGTCAGCAGATGATCGAGCACACCGAAGCATTCCGGTAAGACGGGATCATGGACGTCCAGGCGGACGTCCAACTCCCCACCGCGTTTCTGCGACGTGAGCACGATTTCCTTGCCCCGGAACACCAGATGTGTGCTTTCATGCCGCCTGGGCAGAATCGCTTTAAGCGCGTCGATTTGAATGCCGCAGAGCGACGCCGGATCGAGTGCGTTGATCCACCAGATGTGGGTTTCGGGCAGCCGCCGCTGAAGAATGCGGAAGGCATGATGCGAAATGAACTGCGGCCCGGGAACGCCCTCGAAAAAATAGCCGGATAGGATTTCGCCTGAAAGTTCCATGAGGCGCAGTGTGCGGAAAAGCGACCGCCACTGGAAAGGTTCGAGTTCACGCATCAACAATTCGCGGAACAGGATACCGTACCGGTCAAGCAGGATGCGGACGCGGTCTTTCCGCCGTTCTTCCGCTTCGATGGGATTCTCCTCTATCGCCAGACGGGGCAACCTGAACCAGTTTCCCGGATACGTCGTCGCCTGACGCCACGCCCCGAACCGGGCGCGACGCCCTCTCATGTGAGAAGTAGTGGAACGCCGCTCCGGGGTGACCACATCCGGGGCGGTGAAACCGGTCTCGATGCCCCGTTGCAGCGCGCTGTACGTGTCGTTCGAGACACGGCCTTCCCACACGGCGCGCCAGAGCGAGCGAATCAGATCGCCGGGCGCAAACCCCGATTTGGCCAGCAGGCTCGAAAACGGATACCGTGCCGAAGCGTCCGGGAACAGCGCATCCAGCACATTCCTGGAGGACAGTAGAGCGTCTTTATCATTTGTATCTTCTTGGATCAATTCCAGATCCGTCTCGTATGCAAACAGCGCCTGTTCTTTTTCCAGCCCCGCCCAAACCATGCCGGTCTCCTGCATCGCCTGATCGATCCAGCCCGGCTGTAGATGCGGCGCGCGCGCGGGCAGAATCTCAGCCGCCCAGAGCGCCGCGGCCGCCGGATAGCAGGCCAACTGTTCCAGGCATTG
>JAFGHS010000140.1 GCA_016930075.1 Deltaproteobacteria bacterium | reverse complement strand
GTTTTTCTTTCATCGGTCCTGCCGCCGTTCCAGTTTGTGCCGGCCCTGATCCGCGTGATCACCGCGCCGGAGGCCCTGTTTGTATTCGGTCTGGCGGCGATCCTCGTCGTGAGCCTGGTGTTCGGGCGCGTGTATTGCTCCTTCCTCTGCCCCCTGGGCTCCCTGCAGGACATCTTCATCGTCCTTTCAAGAAGGGTGGGCCTGCGCCGCAAGCACAGTTTCCGAAAACCCGCAAACATCCTGCGCTACGCTATCCTCGCCGCAACGACGGCAACGGCAGCTTTTGGGTCCATGATCTTTCTTATTTTCCTTGATCCGTATTCTCTGACGGGCCGGTTCATCGCCCACCTCGTGGAACCTGTTTTCGTCCGGACAACCAACGCGGGGATTCAGGCATTGAAGCATGCCGATGTTTATTTTTTCGCGAAGGAGACGGCATTTATCCCCATGTCCGTTCTGGCCGTGACGCTGGCGTTTTTCATGGTGGTGCTCATCTTGTCCCTCAAATACGGCCGCCTTTACTGCAATACGGTCTGCCCTGTGGGAACGTTTCTGGGCATCCTGTCGCGGGTGTCCCTGTTCAAACTCGCCATCGACGGGACCGGATGCAATCAATGCGGCAGATGTGAGATGATCTGCAAGGCCGGGTGCATCGATGCGGCATCGGGGTCCATCGACGAGAGCCGGTGTGTGGGTTGTTTCGACTGTCTTGATGTCTGTCCGAAGGCGGTCATCCGTTATGCAACACCCTGGAGAAAAGCGGCGGCCGGGGATGAATGGTCGCCCGCGCGCCGGGGTTTTCTCGCGGCGGCCGTAGCGGGGGCGGGTGCTTTATTTTTCGCCTTCCTTGCGGGCGTCCGCAATATTTTCGGCGCCGCCGCTCATGCCGGCAGCGTCCAAAACCTGCCGGTAACGGCGCCCGGTTCCATCGATCTGGCCCATTTTAAAAGTGCCTGCACGGCCTGCCATCTCTGCGTCAGCGCCTGCCCGACCCATGTCCTGACGCCGTCCGTCTGGAATTTCGGCATGCCTGTTTTTATGCAGCCTGTGTTGGACTTCGAAAAAAGCTTCTGCGAGTACGGCTGCAATGTGTGCGGCCGCGTCTGCCCCACAGGCGCCATCTTGCCCCTGGCCCTGGAGGAGAAGCAGTTGATCCAGATCGGCGAGGCTAAACTCCTGGAGGACAAATGCGTTGTTTACGTTGACGGGAATAACTGCGGCGCCTGCGGTGAAGTCTGTCCCACCCATGCTATTGCTTTTACGGATAAGGAAAACGTGCTATATCCCAGAGTCGAAGCACAATACTGCACCGGCTGCGGCGCCTGCCAGCTGGTTTGCCCAACGGCGCCCAAAGCCATCGTCGTTTTGCCGAACGCCGTGCACAAAAAGGCTGAAAGGTATATGCCGGAGGCGGCGCCGGAAAAGAAGAGCCGGTCCGCGGATGAGGGATTTCCGTTTTAAGGGAGGAGGGTGACCCTATGAAGAAGCTCAGTTTTTATATCGTCGATGTATTCGCGGAAAAGAAATACGCCGGCAACCAGCTGGCCGTTTTCCGGGGGGATAAAATGCCTGTTGATGTCGAGATGCAGCGCATCGCACGGGAAATGAACTTTTCGGAAACCACATTCATCACGTCGGAAACGAAGCACGACGGCGGCTTCGACGTCCGGATCTTTACGCCCGGCGCGGAGGTTCCCTTTGCCGGCCACCCGACCCTGGGGACGGCCCACATCATCCGCACGGAAGTCTTAAGCGGCAAGGCAAAGAAGGTTTTACTGAACCTGCACGTCGGGCAAATTCCCGTTGATTATCATGATGACGCCGCATCCGGCGTCTATTGGATGCATCAGGTCGAACCGAGCTTCGGCAAGCATGTCAAGGCCGAACAAATGGCGCCCATCCTGGGACTTGAAGTAAATGACATGGACGAGCGGTTTCCCATCGAAGAGGTGTCCACAGGGCTGCCGCACTTCATTGTTCCCTTAAAAAAGCTCTCCGTCCTGAAAAAGGCCCGGATCGACAGGGATCGATATTTCAAATTTGTCAAGGACGCCTGGGCCAAGCCCATTCTGATCTTCTGCCCGGAAACCCACGTAAAACAAAACGATATCAGCGTCCGGATGTTTGCCGATTATTACGGCGTTCCGGAAGATCCCGCGACGGGAAGCGGCAACGGCTGTCTTGCCGCCTATCTGGTGAAGCACCGCTATTGGGGCCAAAGAAGCATCGACATCCGGAGCGAACAGGGCTATGAAATCGGCAGGCCGTCGCTTCTGTATCTGAAGGCAGGCAAAAAAGGCGGGAAGATCAGCGTGTCCGTCGGCGGCAGGGCCATAACGATCGCCGAAGGGCAATTTCGGGTTTAGTGCCGGTCAGCGGACAGGTCTTTCTTTTCTGATCTCCATCCAGTCCAGCGGGCGGGAAACGACTTTGAAGCCCGATTTGCCGTAAACGCCGTGGGCGTCTTTCGTAATAAGGAGCCATTGATAAACATCTTTCAATGCGTCATGTGTCAGAATATAGTTTATCATGCCCTGGCCGACGCCTTGCTTCCGAAAGTTTTCATCGACATAGACATCGAGGATGTAAGCAAATCTTGTTTTGTCGGAAATGACTCTGGCATAGCCGATTTGTGTATGATTCGGTAAAAAGGCGCCGACAACAAGGGATGAATTGACGGCGCCCTTTTTGATTTCCGCCATGCCGATGCCGGGACTCCAAAAAGCATGGGAAAGCATTTCCGTAACTTTCTTGAAATCCATGGCATCGATTCGGTCTTTAAAGACAATATTTTTCATCGGCATGTTTGTTGTTTAAAGAAACTCTATTTATTTGCCGGAGGATTCACGATATCGAGAAGTTCGACATCAAATATCAGGGCCGAGCCGCCCGGAATAATGGGAGGCCGCCCCTGCTCGCCATAGGCAAGCTCCGCCGGACAGATGATCTTGGCCTTGCCGCCGACTTTCATTTTCGTTAAGCCTTCGCCCCAGCATTTGATAACCCCGTTAAGCGGAAATTCCGCCGGCTGCCCGCGCTTGACGGAACTGTCGAAAACGGTTCCGTCAATTAATTTGCCCTCGTAATGTACCTTGACACGGTCCGTCTCCTGAGGCTGTTTGCCCGTCCCCTCTTTGACCGGAATATAAACCAGGCCGGATTCCGTTTTCTGGGCGTCTTTTTCCTTGGCGGCGCCTTCCAGATAGGCCTTTGATTTTGCCGTTTGCTTCTCCGTCGTTGCTTTGATGCGCGCCTGAGCGAACTCCGTCACTTTCTGTTGATAAGCCTCCGGTTCAACAATCAATTTCTTCCCCGTAACCGAGTCGGTAAGGCCTCTTTTTACAAATTCAAGTTCTTCCGGCGTAAGAGACAAAATCTGCATCTGTTTGGACATCATGGCGCCTATGGCATACAGAGCCTTTTGGTCGTCCGTTTTGGGTTCCGATTTGGTGCATGCCGATATGGCCGGCATGATCCCCACGATAAGCAGGGCAATAAAGAGTTTGCGCATAAAAAATCCTTTCAAAAATTATTTTTTCCATTTGCGGAGCGGAGTATATGACGAACCAATGCCTTAGTCAAATATATGTTGATAATACTTATAATTACTCGGTTTAATTTTCATTGACTTCAAATCTGTCAGCGCCTATTATTGCATTAAGCAGGTAAATAACGACCTTATCATGAAACAATCAAAGCTATGCGACCATGAGAAAACCCGTTTAAGGACATGCCATGATAAATCTTGAGACTTATACAAAAATCGTCGATGATCCCTTGGCTTACGGCTGGCGATGCCATGCGGAAAGCCCAAAACCGATTATCGGATATTTCTGTTCTTACACGCCGGAAGAACTCATTTTAGCGGCGGGCACGCATCCCTTCCGCCTGTTCGGGAGCAGCCGCAATATCCGCCTTGCGGACGAGCACATTCAAACCTATAGCTGCGCCGTCGTCAGAAGCACCCTTGAGGATGCCCTCAACGGCAATCTCAGCTTCCTGGCCGGGACCATCTTTCCCCATACGTGCGATTCCATCCAGCGTCTTTCCGACATCTGGCGCATCAACGTTGCAATCCCTTTCCATTGCGACATTGTCCTGCCGGTGAAACTGGACACGGCAAGCGCGCGTGATTACTATACGGACGCCTTGAAACAGTTAAAAGCTGATCTTGTAAAACATCTGGGAAGCCCCATCTTCGATGCAGACCTCAGGCAGGCCATCAAAAAGACGAATCAGATCAAAATCCTGTTGAAGAAGCTCTACGAACTCCACGAGAAAAATCCCGCCGCACCGACGGGTCACGAACTCTTCACGATTATGCGGGCCTCCATGATCATGGACCGGGACGATCTTCTGGCTGATCTGCCGCAACTGATCGAGCTTTTTAACGGGCGACCTGCAGGAAAGCCGGCGGGGAAGGGCAAGCGGCTCCTTTTGGCCGGCAGCGTCTGCGAACACCCGGACATCTACCCCATCATCGAGGAGGCCGGAGGGCATGTCGTCTGGGATGATTTCTGCTCCGGCGCCCGATACTTCGACGGCCTCATCGACGAAACCGCCGAACCCCTGGCCGCCATCACGGACCGGTATATCCGGCGCGTCGCCTGCCCGGCCAAACACAGCGGCCTGACGGACCGGGCCGACCATCTTGTGTCTCTTGCCCGGCAAAAGAAGGCCGACGGTGTGGTCTTTGTCCTTTTGAAATATTGCGACCCCCACGCCTTCGATTATCCGTACCTCAAAGCGGCCCTGGACCGGGAAGGCCTTCCGAACCTGTTGATCGAAGTGAGCGACCAGCTTCCTGCCCTGGGGCAGTTGAAAACACGCTTCGAGGCCTTTATTGAAATGCTGTAAGGAAAAATCATGACCGAAAAAGACCCGGAAAAGGAAAAGCGGAAAATCAAATCGACGGCCAGGATGCAGGAGATCATGACGAATTACTACATGGAGGCCAAGACGGCCGCCGATGCGGGCAAAAAAGTGGCCTGGATCACGAGCGGCGGACCCGTCGAGCCCCTTGTCGTCATGGACATCATCCCGGTCTACCCGGAGAACCACGGCGCCATGATCGGGGCGAGCAAGATGGGCGTCGATCTGTGCGAAAAGGCAGAGGAGATGGGGTATTCCATCGATCTTTGCTCCTACGCCCGGTCGGACATCGCCTGCTCTCCCGTAAACGGCGGACCCATCGGCGGGCTCCCCAGGCCGGACATGCTCATCTGCGGCAACAACATCTGCGGCACCGTCCTCAAGTGGTATGAAATCCAGGCGCGCTATTACAACTGTCCCCTGTTCATCTTCGATACGCCCTTCTGCCATACCGGTTATTCGGAAGAAGTGGAAAAATACGTCAAACGGCAGATCGGCGAATACATTGCTTTTCTGGAGCATGAATGCGGCAAAAAATTCGACTATGACCGTTTGGAAGAGGTGGGCCGTCTGTCCGTTGCGGGACAGCGCCTCTGGCAGGACGTCCTCGACACGGCAATTCACAGGCCGGCGCCCCTTTCCGCCATCGACGCCTTCATCCACATGGCCCTCATCGTCACGCTCCGGGGCACGCAGCAGGCCATCGACTACTACACCCTGATGCTTGCGGAAATGAAGGACCGCATCGCCCAGGGGATCGGCGCCGTACCGCGTGAGCGCTACCGGCTCTTATGGGACAATATCCCCATCTGGTACCGGATGAAATGGCTCTCCGAGACCTTTGCCGCCCACGACGCCTGCCTCGTAGCCGACACCTACACATCCGCCTGGTGCGGTTCTCTCAAGCACCTGGATGAAAACAATTTTCTGGCAAGCATGCCCGCGGGCTACACACGCATCTATCTTAACATCGGCGTGGACGAAATGGCCGGACAGGTGGTCAAACTCGTCGATAAATACAGCGCCGACGGCATGGTCATGCATTCGAACCGGAGCTGCAAGCCCTACTCTTTCGGCCAGTACGACATCCAGAGATTTGTGCGGGAAAAAAGAGACATCCCGACCCTCATCATCGAAGCCGATATGGTGGACGAACGCCACTTTTCTGAAAGCCAGATCGAAACCCGCATCGATGCCTTCATGGAGATGATCCGGCAGCAAAAAAGTTAGACCAATGTAATGACTTACCAAATCCTTGACAGACCTCAGGAAAAAGGATAGGTAACGTTCCACGTACAAAGACGCCCGCCTGCGAAAAAGAGGTGTTCCCTGAACGAAAAATTCATCAAGATTCTGGCAACGGGTTTCGGCAGCGGCCTTTGCCCGGTGGCGCCGGGGACGGCGGGGACGGCCATCGCCGTGCCGGTATATCTGCTGATTGCACCGCTTGCCTGGCCGCTATATCTCATGACAGTGCTGGCGTTTACCTTCCTGGCTGTTTACGTCTCCCAGGAAGCGGAGAAAATTTACGGGCAAAAAGATGCGCAGCCCATCGTTATCGACGAGATCGCAGGCTTTTTGTGGACCATGTTTTTGATCACGCCGACGGTCTTGCATTGCGCCATAGGCTTTTTACTTTTTCGGTTTTTCGACATTGTGAAAATCTTTCCCGCCGATTACTTTCAGAGAAAACTCCCTGGCGGTTACGGCGTTGTGGCGGATGACTGGGCAGCGGGCGTTTACGGCAATATCCTGCTTCTGATCGCGATCAAGCTGTTTAATATCTGAGATTTTTCCACCCTGAGGATTTAAGAAAATGAAAGTCGGCATACTAACCATCGGCAACGAATTGACGAGCGGCAAGACGCAGGACACGAACTCGTCCTACATTGCCCGCGAACTGGTGCAGCGGGGCTGGCAGATGGCGGGAACCCTGTCCGTCGGCGATGATGATGAGGCCATCAAGGACGGCCTCGACTACATCCTTTCCCGCGCTGATGCCGTGATCGTAACGGGCGGTCTGGGTCCGACGGTGGACGACATCACCACCGCAGCTATCGCACGGGCCTATAACCGAAAGCTTTTTACGGATGAGGCAACCCTCAATCACATCAAAGAGCGCTTCGAACGGGCAAAGCTCAACTGGACAAACAATAATGCCAAGCAGGCCGAATTCCCGGAAGGAGCGGAGGTGATTCCCAATCCCGCCGGAACGGCAGCGGGATTTGCCCTGAAAGTCGGCGACAAACTGATCACCGTCATTCCCGGCGTCCCTATGGAGGCCCGGCGGATGCTGACAGAAGGCGTCATCCCCGTTCTGATTAAGGCCTTCCCGGAAGAGCCGCATCATCTGGAGCGGCGTATTATTAAAACTTTCGGTCTTGCCGAAGCGGCCGTTGATCAAAAGGTAGCCGACATTGACCTGGCAAGCCTCGGCGTCGGCATCGGCTTCTACCCGAACTTTCCGGAAATCCAGGTGGTTTTGACCATCCGCGATGCGGATGAAGCGAAGGCGAAGAAAAACCTCAAACAAGCCGAAGACCAGGTTGTTTCCCGGCTCAAAGACCATATCTTCGGCTACGACCAGGACACCCTCGAAGGGGTCTGCGCTGCTCTGCTTACGGAAAAGAAGCGGACCCTTGCTGTCGCCGAATCGTTGACGGGAGGATTTCTAACAGACCGCTTGACGGACATTCCGGGCAGTTCGGTTTACCTGGAACGCGGCGTTGTCACATACAGCAATGCGTCCAAAACGGACCTCCTCGGCGTTCCCGCAGAGATCATCAATGAATTCGGGGCTGTGAGCGCCGAGACGGCCCGCCTCATGGCGGAAGGGGTGCGGAAACTGGGAAAGACGGACATCGGCATTTCGACAACGGGGATCGCGGGCCCCACAGGCGGCACGGAGAAGAAACCCGTCGGAACGGTCTTTATAGCCCTTGCGGACAAAGACAAAACCTACTGCCGCCAATATGGGTACCGCTGGGACCGGCGGCGGATCAAAATGATCACGACCCAGGCCCTGCTTCTGATGCTCAAACGGTATCTCACGGGTGAGTTGACGGATGAATGAGGCAAGCAAATCGGCGACGGTCCGCGCGTTTCTCGCCTGCGACCCGCCGGAAGAGGTGAGGCGGGGCATCGCCGCCATACAGAACCGGCTGAAGAAGCAGTTCGGCAGCGCCGTCCGCTGGGTAAGGCCCGAAGGCATCCACCTTACCCTGAAATTTTTCGGCGATATTCCCATGAACGCTGTGGAAACCATCGGCGGCGTGGTTCATGAACAGGTGCGGGGCCTGAGTTCCCTGTCTTTGCAGGTGCAAAAAATCGGGGTTTTCCCCAATGCCGGCAGGCCGCGGGTGATCTGGCTGGGCATCACCGGCGACGTAGGGCGGCTGGTTGCCTTGCAGAAGAAAATCGACGCGGGTCTTCAGATATGCGGGTTTGATAAGGAAGACCGTGCTTTCAGCCCCCATCTGACGCTGGGGAGGGTGAAGTCGCCTCAGGGAATGGCCGGCCTCGGAAAGGTTATCGAAGAAGGCAATGCCGCTGCCGGGGAATTTCAGGCATCAGAACTCATTCTCTTCAAAAGCGATCTCAAACCGGACGGGGCGGTGTATACAAAGCTGAAGGTTTTTCCTTTCTAACGCTCATGCCTGCGAGGCACGACGAAGCATGAAAAATTGCAGTTATTCTAGTTGGGAAACGGTCTTATCACACTAAAAAGTGCCATCAAGGTCGTCATTCCGGCGAAAGCCGGAATCCAGGGGAAAAATAAATGCTCGACAAAAACCCTGCCGTATATATTATGGCAAGTAATCTCAACGGCACTCTATACATTGGTATGACATCCGATCTCGTAAAACGGGTATGGGAGCACAAAAACGATCTGGTAGATGGATTTGCAAAACGCTATTGCGTACATCATCTGGTTTGGTATGAAGTGCATGAAAATATGCAATCCGCCATCGAACGGGAAAAGAATCTGAAAGAATGGAAGAGAGCACGGAAACTCGAATTGATAGAAGCCGTTAATCCTGATTGGCAGGATTTGTATAATACGATGATATAAGTTGTAAGTATTTATATTTCCTGGATACCGGCTTTCGCCGGTATGACGTGTGGGAAAGATAAAGATTAAAGGACAATAGATATAAAACTTGTTGTCACACCAGTGAGAACCAGTGTCCAGATTTTTAAGGACATTTGTATTTTCGATACCGGCTTTTGCCGGTATGGCGTAAAAAAGGGAAGAACCAATCAATATAAATGATTTAGGAGGAGGTCACTATGGCGGCGGAGATGGATAGGGAAAAGGCAGTGGATTTGGCGATAACGCAAATCGAACGGCAATTCGGAAAGGGTTCCATCATGCGGCTGGGCGGCGGCGAGAAGCTTCCCGATGTCGCAGTCATATCAACAGGCTCTCTCAGCCTCGACATCGCCCTCGGCACGGGCGGTGTTCCCCGTGGCAGGATCGTAGAGATCTTCGGTCCCGAATCGGGCGGTAAAACGACCCTGGCCCTTCATATCGTCGCTGAAGCGCAGAAAACGGGCGGCCTGGCAGCCTTCATCGATGCCGAACACGCCCTCGACGTCGGATATGCGCGGAACATCGGCGTGAACACCGACGACCTGCTCATTTCACAACCCGACTCAGGAGAACAGGCCCTGGAGATCGCCGAAACCCTCGTCCGCAGCGGCGCCCTTGACGTCCTCGTCGTCGATTCTGTCGCCGCCCTTGTACCCAAGGCGGAACTGGAAGGAGAAATGGGAGATGCCCAGATGGGCCTCCAGGCCCGTCTCATGTCGCAGGCATTGCGCAAGCTCACAGGCAGCATCAGTAAATCCAATACGACGGTCATCTTCATTAACCAGTTGCGCATGAAGATCGGCGTCTTTTTCGGCAATCCGGAAACAACGACGGGCGGCCAGGCCCTGAAATTCTACTCTTCCCTGCGCCTCGACATCCGGAAAACGACGGCCCTCAAGCAGGGTCAGGAAACCATCGGTATGAGAACAAGGGTCAAGGTCGTCAAAAACAAGGTGGCTCCGCCCTTCCGGGAAACGGAATTCGACATCATCTTCGGTGAAGGCATCTCCAGAGAAGGCGACATCCTTGATCTGGCGGCAGACAGGGGCATCATCGAAAAGAGCGGCGCCTGGTATTCCTACAAGGGCGACCGGCTCGGCCAGGGCCGGGACAACACGAAGGCGTTTCTGAAGGAAAATCCTGACATTCTCAATCAGGTCGAAGGAGAGGTGCGGGAAAAGCTGGGGGTTAAAAAGGGAAAGCAGGAAGAGTAGCCATGACGGAGGCGGATGAGGCTGTCGGTAAAGCCTTGAACAAAGCCTATCGCTTCCTTGCCCTCCGGGCGCGGAGCGAAAAAGAGTTGCGCGATAAGCTGCGGGAAAAAGGGATTCCCGAACAGGTCATCCATCAAGTCATAGAAAAACTTGCCGAGCTACAGTATCTCGACGACGGCGCCTTTGCCGGACAATGGGCAAGAAACCTTGCCGTAAACAGATTGTATGGAAACCGGCGGATAGAAATCAGTCTCCGGGAAAAGGGCATCCTTCCTGGGGCGATTGACCGGGCCATAGAAGAAGCGCGTTTGGAGTTGAGCGAAAAGGCGGCTGTGGAAAAACTGATCCAAAAAAAAATCGGCCGCAGGAAAAGCACAGAAACAGATATCCGGGAGAAACACCGTTTGTACCAATGGCTCGTTGGCAGGGGTTTTCCCGCAGATGTTATCTTTGAGAGATTGAAGGATCTTTGAAAAAAGGTGTGGCGTACGAAATGAAAGATTATGGCATATCGCTGAACCAGCATTGTCCGTGTACTCAGCAGGAATGTCCTATCCGCGGCAACTGTGTCCTCTGTATTCAGAATCATCTGGTAAATGGGCGTCACCTTCCGGAATGCATTCAGAATGTCCTGAGACCGGCCGTCAAGGACCTGGCGGCGCAGATGGAATTGAAAATCGATGACGGCAGGCCCGATGCGGCGTTCTGGTCCACCTATGACAAAGAAGGTCTGGTCAATAGGTCTTTTGCAAGGCATAAAAAAAGCAGAAAAAAGGGAAAAAAGGAGTAAAAAAACGATTTATGACAGGCAGCGAAATCAGGGAAAGTTTCCTCAAATATTTTGAAAAAAACGGCCATACCCGTGTGGCGAGTTCAGGTCTCATCCCCAAGGACGACCCGACCCTGCTTTTCACCAACGCGGGAATGGTGCAGTTCAAAAACTGCTTTCTGGGACTGGAGGACCGGGGCTATAAACGGGCTGCCTCATCCCAGAAGTGCGTCCGCGCGGGGGGCAAGCACAACGACCTGGAAAACGTCGGCGTCACGGCGCGGCACCACACCTTCTTTGAAATGCTGGGGAACTTTTCCTTCGGCGACTATTTCAAGGAGGAAGCCATTGCCTGGGCCTGGGAATTCCTCACGGTTGAAATGAAGCTTCCCGTCGAAAAGCTCTTCGTCACGATCTTTCAGGACGATGATGAAGCATTCGACATCTGGAACAAAAAAATGGGCGTCCCGGCGGAACGCATTGTCCGCATGGGAGAAAAGAGCAACTTCTGGATGATGGGCGATACGGGCCCCTGCGGTCCCTGCTCCGAAATTATTTATGATCAGGGGGAGGGCACAGGCTGCGGCCGGCCGGAGTGCGATATCCACTGCGACTGCGACCGCCACCTGGAAATCTGGAACCTCGTCTTTACCCAGTTTGACCGCGACGCCACAGGCAAGCTCAATCCCCTGCCCAATCCGAACATCGATACAGGCATGGGCCTGGAGCGCCTCGCCGCCGTTGCCCAAGGCGTCACGAGCAACTACGATTCCGACATTTTCCAGGGCATCATCCGTTTCATCGAGAAAATCAGCGGCAAACCTTACGGGAAAAACGAGGAAGACAACATCTCCATCCGCGTCATTGCCGACCACAGCCGGTCGGTGACGTTTCTCATCGGCGACGGCGTCCTCCCCAGCAACGAGGGCCGGGGCTACGTCCTGAGGCGCATTCTCAGGCGAGCGGCCCGTCACGGCAAGCTTCTCGGCATGAATAAACCTTTCCTTCATGAGGTTTCCGGCGCGGTCGTCGCCGAAATGAAGGACGCCTACCCTGATCTTATGGACAAGGCCGCCTACATCCGGAAAGTCATCGTCAACGAAGAACAGCGCTTCATCGAAACCCTCGACACGGGTTTGAAGATCCTCCGCGATGAGGTGGAGATGCTGAAAAAATCGGGTGAAACCGTCATCCCCGGCGATATTGTATTTAAACTTTATGACACCTATGGTTTTCCCACGGACCTGACGGCAGACATCGTCCGCAGGGACCATTTCACCATTGATCAGGCGGGATTTGACGCGGCTATGGAGGCCCAGCGCGAAAAAGCGCGGGAATCCTGGAAGGGAAGCGGCGAAGAGGCGGTCTCGGCAATTTATCAGAAACTTTCCGTCGATGGCGTCCAGACGACCTTCGTCGGTTATGAGGGTGTCACGGAAGCGTCGTCGCAGGTGGCGGCCATCCTGAAGGAAGGTGTCCCGGTCGATATGCTGGGCGAGGGCGAAGAAGCGGAAATCATTCTCCGGGAAACGCCTTTTTACGGGGAGGTCGGCGGCCAGGTCGGCGACACGGGCGTTATTGAAGGGGAGGGATTCCGCTTCGAGGTGACGGACGCGCGGCGCCCTGTCGATACGATCATCAGCCATGTGGGCAAACTCGTCAAGGGAACGCTCAGGATTGATGACGCGGTCAAACTCACGGTCGACGACGAAGAGCGAAGGGCCATCGAGGCCAACCATTCGGGGACCCATGTCCTTCAGGCGGCGCTCAAGGCGGTGCTCGGTGACCACATCAAGCAGTCCGGTTCCCTCGTCAATGCGGAGCGGCTCCGCTTCGACTTTACGCACTTCTCCAAGATAACCGATGAAGAACTGGAGCAGATCGAAACTCTGGCAAACCGCACTATCCAGCGGAACATCCCTGTCGTCACGACGGTCATGCCCATTGACGAAGCCGTGAAGACGGGCGCCACCGCCGTTTTTGACGAGAAATACGGCGATGTCGTGCGCGTCGTCAAGATGGGTGATGTGAGCATGGAGCTCTGCGGCGGCACCCACGTCAGCCGGACGGGCGACATCGGCCTGTTGAAAATCGTCCACGAATCGGCCATTGCGGCAGGCGTCCGGCGCATCGAGGCTCTGACGGGCCGGGAGGCCGTCAAATATGTCCGTAAGCTGGAAGGGGAACTGAAAAATGCGGCAAGTCTTGTTAAGGCCAATGTATTTGAGCTGACCGACCGCATGGAAAAGATGCTCGCCCACCAGAAGACCCAGGAGAAGGAGATCGAAGCCCTGAAGGGAAAGCTGGCCGCCAAGGATTCTTCCGACCTGATGGATAAGGCCCGGGAGATCAAGGGCGTTCGTGTCCTCGCTACGGAAGTGGAAGGGATGGACACCAAGACCCTTCGTGATTTCGGCGACAAGATGCGCGACCGCATCCGCTCCGGCATCATCCTTCTGGGAAGCAAGAACGAAGGCAAGGCCATGCTCCTGTGCATCGTCACGAAGGACCTGACGGACCGCTATCACGCAGGCAACATCATCAAGGCCATTGCCCCCATCGTGGGGGGAAGCGGCGGCGGCCGCCCCGATATGGCCCAGGCCGGCGGTACAAAACCGGAAAATCTTACGGCATCTCTGAATAAATTGCCGGAGATGATCTGAAAGTAACCAACACGGAAAATCAATGCCCGGCCGGTCGGCATGTGAGTGCGCCGGCCGGATTTTTTTCATAAATTCAAACACTCTATATGCCCTTAAGGATTGCTCGGAATTTATTCCAAAATTGTTTTTTAACTTGACTTTGCTTCATCCCACCGCTAAGCTCATAATGTAAGCGCATAATAACTTTAAGTGAGGGGATGATTTAATGAGGATTACAACACACATACCCGATAACATTGCCAATGAGATTAAGGTTTTTGCGGATAACGAGCATAAGTCGGTCTCTTCCGTTGTAGCGGATGCGGTTCAGCATTACATATCAGAAAAACGCAAGAGATATCTCGGCACGAAAGTGTTGGAAATGGCCGGCAAAATAAAAATTTCAGACGACGTACATAAGGAAATCGAATCCGGGAGAATGAGTACTGATGATCGGTCTTGATACGGGCTTTTTTGTAGAACTTCTCAGAGGCAATCCCGACCTCATCAAGGTATGGCAGGATATTTTAGACGGCAATGACGCCGTTGTTTCGTGTATGTCTATATTTGAATTGAAAAAACTCGGCCTGAAAGGAACGATCAGCAGAAATGATACGAACACATTAGTTGAGGCCATCATGGCGATTTGCCGCGTTGTCTGGATTGACAATCTTAACAGTCTTGAAACGGCTGTCAAATTGTCCTACGGTTTGGGCATCCCCGCAGTTGATGCTCAAATTCTGGCCGCCTTCGTTAAACATAATGCAGACAGCATTTACACGACGGACGCGCATATGGCTGTATATAAGAAAAAGGGCGTCAAGATTATATTAATCTCCATTTAATTATCTCAAAGGGAAGAACAATACAGACCATTAAGTCAAGGATACCGGATGAAACGGAGTATTTAGGGGCCAACGTAAGCTGCATTGCCACTTCACGAGGACTGGTTTATATCGACAGCCCTTTTTTACCCGACGATGCCAAACAGTGGGCCGATCTGACCAAAAGCCGGACAGGAATATATCGTATTATTTCACGGCGTCCAGTACCTTAAACCATTCAAAACCGGGGAGCGGCCGGGTTGCAATGTTTTTGAACCGGGCTTTTCTGCAGAGGTCTTCCCATTGGGGAAAACTGATGCAATATTCACCGTCATTTAAGATATGTTTTTTCCCGTTGTCGTACATCCGGCTGAAGGCGGGGATGCCTCCCTCTTTGAGGGCCAGGGCATATTCCTGCCTTAGAAAATCCAATATTCTCAACATGCGTTTTGGGTCCGTCAGCCTCCCCGTTGTATCCACATCGATATCTCCAATGACCAGCCTGCCGCCGGGCTTCAAAATGCTGTGGATTTTTTTCAACGCGGGCAGTTTGTTCTTAAGATGGTGAAGCGTCACGGTTGATGCGCAGATGTCGAATGTGTCTTCTTCGAATTCAAGGTCTGCTGCATCTCCCGCCTTGCAGGCGGTTTTATCCTGTAATCCCAATTCCGTAATCTTCTTTTTGAAAATGGCAAGCATGGCATCCGAATTGTCCACGCCGGTAACCTGGCAATCAGCCTTCCTGAGAAATTTCAGGGTCATCAATCCCGTGCCGCAGCCGATGTCGAGAACCTGGTCGTTTTTGCGGACTTTCGACCGGGCGACGACCAGATCCAGCAATTTATGGTGCCGCCTCACCTTGCCCAGGGTGCTGTCATATTCATTGGCCCAATCGCCGAACCATTTTTTTGTTTGTTCATTTGTCGTCATGATACGGTTCCTCCTTTTCCAAAAGCATTCATGTGTTCATTATTACGAAATTAGTTCCTGTCATCCCGGACCCCGATCCTGGATCCAGTTTAATAAAATGCCTGTATTTCGGACTTCGTCGGAATGACGTTGTCCCCCGCTGGAGGGGGTGCAGGGGGAGGTTGGTTTTCATACCTCGTGGCGCCCCAAGAAACATGGGTAATTCCTATGAACGTCGCGCCTCTCCGTCTATTTTCCCCCATCTTTGGCGACACGGGGAATGAGACCTCCTCTTTCGATAATCGCCAAAAGGAAATCCGGAAGTCTGGAGCCGGTGAATTCCATTCCTTTTTCTTCCAGGCGTATTTTACCGGAAGAAGGGTGCATTTCCACGGTGTCGCCCTCGTTGGCCTGTTCGTAAACATCCCGGCATTCGATAACGGGAATGCCGAGATTGACGGCATTGCGAAAAAAGATTCTGGCAAAGCTGACCGCCACGATGGCACGGATGCCCAATGCGGCAAGCACGGCGGGGGCCTGCTCCCGGCTCGAACCGCAGCCGAAATTAAGGCCGCCCACGATCACGTCGCCCTCTTTGACCAGAGAGGCAAATTCGGGGCGGATCGGCTCCATGGCCTTCCACTTCATATCTTCCATCGGCTGGATCAGATACCGTGCGGGTATGATGATATCCGTGTCTATGCCGTCGCCGAATTTCCATACGCTTCCTTTTATCGTCAACATGGTTTTGCTCCTGTCTTCCCTTATTTATTGTCCCGGATTTTTGATATAACCGGCAACAGCGGAAACCGCTACGGTCTCCGGCGATGCCAGATAGACCCTGGCATCCTTATGGCCCATCCGGCCCCTGAAGTTCCGGTTGTGGGTGCCGATGCAGACTTCGCCGTCCCACAACATGCCCTGTCCGCCGAAGCATGCCGAACAGCCCGGATTGCAGATGACGGCCCCGGCGTCGATCAATATTTCAATCAGGCCCTCTGCCGCGGCCTGGCGATAAATGCTTTGCGACGCCGGCGCAACCAAAAGCCGCACCTGCGGATGGACCTTTTTTCCTTTGAGTGTATGGGCCGCCACCCGCAAATCCTCGATTCTGCCGTTTGTGCAGGATCCGATGAAGGCCTGATCGATGCGGATTCCTGCCGCTTCGTCAACGGGGACGACCTGATCGACCGACCAGGGACAGGAAATCTGCGGACTCAGCCGGTCGAGATCCACGGTCATGTTCATGCAATACTCGGCGTCGGGATCGCTTTGGAAAAAGATGCCCTTCCGCTTACGGTCACGCACAAAATCTTCCGTAACTTTGTCGGGCTCGAAGATGCCGGCTTTGGCCCCCGCTTCGACGGCCATGTTGCACATGGTGAAACGTCCGGCGTTCCCGATGCCTGCCGCGCCGCTGCCTGTGAATTGCAGCACTTTGTATGTCGCCCCGTCGGCGCCCAGGTCGCTGATAATCTTGAGAATGACGTCCTTCGGGTGGACATGATCCGGGAGGGCGCCCGTTAACTCAATCCGAATGGTCTCCGGAATTTTCAGCCAAATATTGCCCGTGGCCATGGCGACGGCGCCGTCGGTCGATCCCACGCCCGTTGAAAATGCGCCGATGCCGCCATAGGTACAGGTATGCGAATCGGTGCCGATCACCACGTCGCCGGGCAAGACGAACTGCTCCAGCATCAACTGGTGGCAGACGCCCTGCTGATCGAAGATGGGCAAGCCGTGTTTTCCGGCAAAGTCCCGCATCAGTTTATGGGTTCTTGCCGCGTTTTCCGTCGTCGCCGGGATGTAGTGATCCAAGATAAAGACGATCCGATCCTTTCTCCAGGGCGGTTTCCCGAGTTTTTCGAATGCCTGGATTGTCAGCTCTGCCACCGCATCGTTGGTCATGAGATACGATAACCCGACGGTGACAATATCGCCGGCCGACGCGTTTCCGCCGCCGGCATGGTTAAGAATTTTTTCTATGATCGTTTTGCCCATGCTCAATGACCTCCTTTTTTTTTGCGAGAACAAGGATATATAAAAAATACTGTTGCGTAAAATGATATATTTTCACTATAATGATGCAAATAATGCAACATCAACAAAAGGAACATCCTGATGGACCATGATGCCTTAAGGCTTTTCCTGCACCTGACGGAAACCCTGCATTTCGGCAAAACAAGCCGGGCCTGCAACATCAGCCCGTCGGCCTTAAGCAGGCAGATTCAGCGCATGGAAGATGAGGTCGGCCAAAAACTCCTTGAGCGCAACAACCGGAAGGTTATGCTGACCGAGGCGGGTCTGCTGTTCCGGGATTATGCCCGATCCGTCCTGGCCGGTTGGCAAAACCTCATGAATAAACTCATGGATGATAAAAGCGTTTTGAAGGGGGAAATCAGCATTTACTGTTCCGTGACGGCCAGCCTCAGCGTCCTGCCCGGCCTTTTGACGGCATTCAGGTCGTCTTATCCGGATGTGCATATCCGCCTGCAGACGGGGGATGCCGCCGTCGCCATCCGAAAGGTTCTCGACGGGGAGACCGATATTGCCGTGTCCGCCCTGCCGGAAAAAATTCCCGGCGTCTTGAATTTTAAAATATTGACGGAAACATCCCTGGTCTTTATTGCGCCGAAAATACCGTGGGCCTTCTCTCATGCCTTGAAGGAGAATATGATATGGAAGGATATTCCGATGATATTGTCCGAAAGGGGTTTGGCGCGCAAGAAGATTGATGCGTGGTTTAAGAAGCAGCGGATTCAACCGAATATTTATGCCCAGGTGTCCGGAAACGAAGCCATCATGTCCATGGTCAGTCTCGGATGCGGCATCGGGATTGTCCCGAAACTGGTTGTTGAAAAAAGTCCGTTAAAAAACAGTGTTTTGATTTTGGCTCTGGATTCGCTGCTCGATCCGTACACCGTCGGCATTTGCGTTCAAAAAAGAAAAATGAATTCACCGCTGATTCGCGCCTTCTGGGAGATTGAAACCGAAAGTCGCTGAGAAAATAATGATGATCTCCTTCTTCTCGCGATTAGCGCACCATCCAAGTCCCTTCTTGGAATTTCAAGGACGTTCCTAACTGCATTCCGTCAGAGCTTTTCGGCAAACCAATCGGCCGCTGCCTTCATGGCTTGCGCACGATGTTCGGCTTTCGGAAAGCCGTGTTCCCCGCCGTCAATCATGATAAAGTTCGTCGGCACGCCTGCCGCCTTCAGGGCTTCGTAGATCGACTGGCCGAGTCTTACCGGCACAAGTTTATCGGCGCTGCCGTGAACAATGAGCGTCGGCGGATCACCCTTGTCCACAAACAGGAGGGGAGAAACATCGGCGGCCAGATTTTGGTTGAAGTCAAGGGCGGGAAATCGATCCTTAAATACGCTCCATCGACGCAGATCCACGGGCGGATAGAACGCAACCACGGCTTTAACGCTGTTCGACACGCGCTCGACAGGGTCTGAAGCGCTTGGATTGCCGGCATCGCTAGCGAGACCGAGCATTAAGGCCAAATGCCCGCCGGCGCTGCCGCCAAACACACCCAGGCGATCGGGATTGATCCGCAAAGCCGCCGCATTCAGCCGCACATGCCGCACGGCACGGCGCACATCCGCAACGGCCTCAGGCACTTTGAACCGCGGAGCTGATCCATGATGCACGGCAATGACGGTGATGCCTTTATCCAGTAACGGCGTGAAACCCGCAATGCGCGTCTGCGGCGGCAGCCACCGGGAGAACCAGCCGCCCGAAACCATGTACAAAACGGCAGCGCCGTCGGCATTCACCGGACGGAACACGTCGTAGAACAAAGCCATGCCTTCTTTATGGCCGTAAACCACATCTGCCGTAATGGATACTTTTTCCGGCGGCGCGACGGACCTTTGGGGACCTGTCGCGCAAGAACCGACAACAAAAACGGCGAGAATCGACAGCAAAAGGACAAAACGTTTCATAGACCCTCCTGATGGATGTTTGAAAACCACGTTGCGGCGTCAGTAGGCAGACGCAAAATCAGACGGCAAGCCATGCATTTTTAGCAGAGGTCCCAGTCGATGCACACGGCAGGGGACTTCATTTTCGTTTAACTCAATACAAGAAGGAATTCACGCATGATAATTTTAATCTTACGATATGGACGTAGAAGATACGTCAGCCCTATTTAATTTTCAAGAAATTAATCTGCCCGATAATCGTCGCAAATATAGCAGATTATTCTTGCGATAAACGGCGCGTTGACTATAATGACGACGGATTTGTCTTGAAACCATATTGGGCAAGATAGGAGAATAGCGACCACCATTTTGCATTCTGTCATTTTTTCATGACTTAAATGATGCGCGAAAGGATAAGGCAATGGACGAGAAAAAAGACGCGAAAAAATTGTCGATGAGCAGCACGAAACAGGAAATGCTGGAGGCATACGGCGCCCTTGTGAAGCAACTGCAGGAAAAGCGCGAAGCCGAATTGCGGCCGGAGAAGAAATTGGAAGAAAAGAAGGCAAAAGAAGCCGTCAAAACAGCCGAATCCGTTACCGCCGACGGTGTCGTCCGACAGATCGGCGATTTGAAAATCGAGATCGGCAACGCTTTGAGCGGCATATCGGCTAAAATTGAAGCGGAAGTCATCCGCCTGGAGACCATACAACAGGCAATCTCCGCAAAGGATAGAGAAATCCAGGAGCTGTACGAAATCGAAAAGTCGGCTGTTGCCCTGGCGGCCCTCATCGAGGCGCAGAATCAGAAGCGCCAGGAATTTACCGCCGACATGGAAGAGAAAAAAGCCGCATTGGCAAAAGAGATAGAATCGACCCGTGATCAATGGGAAAAGGAAAAGGAAGACTACGAGGCCGCCATCAAGGAACGTGACGAATCTGAAAAAAAGAGGCAAACCCGCATCAAGGATGAATTCGACTATACCTTCAAGAGGGAACAGCAGCTCGCTGCAGACCGGTTTGCTTATGAAAAAGCCAAGTTGGAAAAAGAACTGAAAGATAAAAAAGAAACCCTGGAAAATGAATTGAGAAGCCGGGAGGAGAACGTTGCGGAAAAAGAGGAAGAATTTGACGAGCTTCGCAAACGGACAAGCAACTTCCCCAAAGAACTCGAAGCCGCCGTTAGCAAAGCTGTTAAAGAAGCGACGGAACGTATTTCCCTTGAGGCGAAATCCCGGGAAGAACTCCTGAAAAAGCAATATGAAGGTGAGAGTAATGTTTTCAAAGCGCGCATCGAATCGCTCGAAAAGACCGTTAAGGAACAAAATGAGCGTCTGACCTTCCTGTCGCAGCAGCTTGAAGCGGCTTACCAAAAGGTGCAGGATATCGCGGTTAAAACAGTAGAAGGGGCGTCAAGCTCCAAAACGATAGCCAATCTCCAGCAACTGCTCGGCGAGCAGGCAAGAAAACAAGGCGGGGATAAATAACAAGCTCGGTTTAAATATCCTCAAGAGAGGCAAAGCGGGGAGGACAGCCGAAATAAAGGATAAGGCAGGGTAATCAGCGGTTGTTCCAAAAGATACTCAGGATGTCGATCATAATATCCGTATCAAGAAGAATCATCAGATAATCCTGTTTTGCGCTTTTTCCCGTAAAGTATGGGCATAAGCCGCGCTGTCCCTGATCTTTCGATCCTTCCACATGCCGACAATCCCGGATTCAAGCAGTTGCCGGGCCGTTGAAGGCTTCGTGCGTTTACCTGCTGTTTCCGACATGACGATCATTTCGATAAGCTGGCCTTTTTTAAAGGGAAGCCCCGTTAATTGAATTTCTCCATCTCTCTTCATTTTTTCTTTAATACGAATCGCTTCCATAAAGCCTCCTCGACCGATGAAATTATTGCTTTTCACCGATATTCCAGTGCCCGTTATTATTTGACAATACCTTTGCTTCGGACAGTTAAACTATAGGGAAGTCCTTGATCTTTGTCAATTATTTCTTCTGAGAAACTATGGATAATATATCCCGATTTGCCGGATAAACCTTGCCTTGTAGGATTCTACAATACGTACGGTGGACGCTGACTATAGATAAACATAAATGGTCCAATTTGTGAATTTATTTAGTGCATGATGGCAGATAAAACTTTGACGGCAAGTTTCAGTTGTTCTCCGTCTGCCTCATTCAATAGCTTGTTTATTAGAGATTTCCGTTTTGTTACATCTTCTATTTCAATAAACATAAATATTTCAGCAAGATCAACGCCTAAGGAATCCGCGAGATTGATCAATGTACTCAACGTGGGATTTTCCTTTCCCCGTTCAATACTGCTCAAGTATTTTGGTCCGATGCCCATTTTTCCTGACAATTCCTCTTGCGTCATCCCTTTTTTCCTTCGCATTTCTCCAATCCTGGCGCCGATCATTTGCTTAACATTCAATGCCTGATCCCCCAATTAAAATTTTTTCTATCGTGACAGAAAATTAATGGGGGAATAACTATCCATTACACAGAATATACTTGACATATTCAATGCATTAGACTTAGATACGTGGCCATTACAATGGTGCTGCTTTATCTAATGCGTAATCGAAGTATTTCATCGATGCACCCACTGTAAGAAAAAATTTCTTTTAGTCAAACAATGCATAAAAAAGGAGGCAAGTATATGACGGCATTCTCCGACGGACGTCCGGCAACATCGACAAAAACAGATCAAACAGGATCGGTAGCTCAGGACGATATATTTGTCCCTTTAGATACATCTTGGTTTGACAATGATCCGGGATCATACTTGAACCGGAACGATTTCATGGAATTTCAGGACGCATCCGGTGTTGATATTCGGCTTTTGACGTCAAAACATCGAGGGAAAGTGCATGCGGCTCAAAAAGAACTGGCATCCCGAAGCATCATTTTGAATGAAATCCAGTCAGCCCATTTCGGTTTTGGTTTCCCTTTTCTGGTTTACACACACGATCTCAATTTTTCGCCTCCCATTTCAAACCACATTTCAGAAACGGATATGATCATTCTCTCTCTCGACATGTGTGACTCCCTCCGTCGACGTCATCTATGTCTATCGCATGCCGTTATTCCTATGGTGATTAATGATCTCTATCAATCTTTGGGCAGACCGTTGATCATCAAGAACCTTGGGGCGGGGACCGGTCTCGATACGCTCAATGCCGCCCAATACAGTGACGGTAGAATTGCCCAGATTCTAAATTATGACACAAACACTATAGCGATTTCATTGGGTGAAAAGATGACAAAACATCTGGAGCAACAGGGGAAGATTCGACCGGAAACGGTCAGATTTATTACTAGGAGTCTTGTCAGGAGCACAGAAAAAGCAGATCTGATCATCAAGATCGGTGTGATTTGCGGCCTTCAGGACTTCGCCGCTGAGCCGCTACTGATGATGGATTATGAACAGTTGTCGGAAGGCGGCAAGCTCATAGTTTCTTCATCAAATGTCAATATGCATTGCCATGACCCTCTGGCCAGTTTTCTTATACAGCATATCGGATCAAAGGATGATCCTTTCGCGGGTTGGAGCCTTAATTGTCGGTCGGAGGAAGGGCTGCGGAGTTTGCTGGTTCGCGCTGGTTTTAAAGACATCGTTATTTACAGTGATACACAATACCCCGGAAAAGAAAACCTATCGGCTAAACAACTCTATGGTGTCGATACCTTGCCTTCGGAGATAATGGGACACAGCCATCCAGGCGTTCCCCTGAGACTCCCGCCAAGAGATGTTCTCAATCAGGGTACAGCATACAATTGGATTGCTGTGGCATCAAAATAAGCCAAAAAGAAACAAAAAGATATTTGAAGCTGGTTAGCAAATGTGCTAACCAGCCCCCATGAGTTACTCCATCGCTTGCTTTCACTCACGCATTTATCAAGAAAACGCAAGATACTCCGGATCAGGAATTGAGAATAGCCCGTAAAAGAATGAAGGAGATACAAAATGACTGAAATGAAATATGAACCTGTTTTACATGACCATAAGGCATTTCTGAAAGAAGCTCGGGAACGCGAGGGATTCCGAAACGCCTACAAAGCCCTGGAAGAAGAATATAACCTTGTTCGTGAAATGCTGTCGGCGCGATCAAAGTCCGGCCTCACGCAAGAGGCTGTTGCGGAATTGATGGGGACGACAAAAAACGCGGTTTCCCGCCTGGAATCTGCCGGCAAGCATGCCCCATCCCTGACGACGTTAGGGAAAGATCGAATATAAGTCTTGCTTTCCATGTTAAATCAGAAGTAAACATCAATCGAAAAATCTTATAATAATCGAGTGTGAAAAATGAACTGCGTTGATAAAATACCCCTGCCCAACGGCCTGATCATGGAAGTGTATGATCTGTCGCGGCAGATCGCGGCGGATACGACGAAAGTGGAATTGCTTATTAAGATCGAAATCAAGCCGGAGGAATCTTTCTTCAGCAATCGGGAACAATTCGATTTGACCCGCAAGATCTTCGGCGATGTGGTGTTTTACGAACACCACATGGAGCGGACTTTTGTAAATAGCATAGAAAAAGACACTGTATTAAATGATCTGCTTGCGTCATTTAAAAAAGATTCCCTGCCGTACCTTTCCCATACGGACTTCGCTCGCCGGTTTTGCCTGTCCAAGTATTCGGACATTGTAAAAAATCCGTACAAATATCAGAGGCCGTCGTAGCGATGAACTTAGAAGACATCCTCTATTTTGTTGAAAAGCCGAGCCGCTATATCGGCGCGGAGGTCAATGCTGTCAAGAAAGACCGGGCGGCATGCAAGTTGAGCTTTGCCCTCGCCTTTCCCGACACGTACGAGGTCGGCATGTCTCATCTCGGCCTGCAAATTCTTTACGCCATATTAAACGGCATCCCGGAAGCGGCCGCAGAGAGGTGTTATGCGCCATGGCCGGATATGGAACAGCATCTGAGGAAACACAACGTCCCGCTTAGTACCCTGGAATCGCACACCCCTCTCCATCAATTCGATATGGTCGGTTTTTCCCTCCAGTATGAATTATCCTATACGAATGTATTGAATATGCTGGATTTGGGCGGTATTCCCGTCCGGAGCCGCGACCGGCAGGACGGCCATCCCATCGTTATTGCCGGCGGCCCCTGCTGCTTCAACCCGGCGCCCATGTCGCCTTTCATCGACGCCTTCGTGATCGGCGAGGGAGAAGATGTAATTTTGGAAATTGCCCGCACCGTCATAGCGGAAAAAGAAAAAGGACATGATCGAAAAAACCTCCTTAACGCCCTTGCCCGTATTTCCGGTGTTTATGTGCCGCAGATTCACACCCACGGCGAAATCATCCGGAAAAGACTTGTCGCCGATCTCAATCAAGCGCCCTTCCCCATATTGCCCGTCGTGCCCCTGATGAGGACGATCCATGACCGGATCACCCTCGAGATCGCCCGGGGATGCACTCGGGGCTGCCGTTTCTGTCAGGCCGGAATGACCTGGCGGCCCGTCCGGGAGAGGCGTTTAGGCGTTCTCGAAACAATGGCCGATGACATGTTGAAGGCCACGGGTTGCGACGAGTTGTCCCTTTTATCCCTCAGCACGGGTGATTACAGCTTGATTGAACCCCTGTTTATCCGGCTGGCAAATCGTTATGCAGAACAGAAAGTGGCGTTATCCCTCCCCTCCATGAGAGTCGAGACCCTGACGGCCGGATTGATCGAAGAAATCAAGCGGGTTCGCAAGACCAGCTTTACCCTCGCCCCGGAGGCCGGAACCCAGCGCCTGAGAAATATGATCAATAAAGGAAACACGGAGGAGGACCTCCTCGCTACAACGAGAAGGGTCTTCGAGGCGGGCTGGAAATCCGTCAAACTCTATTTCATGCTGGGGCTCCCCGGCGAAACGGAAGAAGACCTGGAAGGCATTGTCGATCTCGGTTATAAATGCCTCCGGGAAGGGAAGAATAGAGGTCAGGTGACGGTCAGCGTGTCCACCTTTGTGCCAAAGTCGCACACGCCGTTCCAGTGGCAGCGTCAGATCGGTATGGAAGAAACCTTGGAAAAGCAGGCGTATTTTAAAAAGCGCCTGCGACATCGAAATCTCAGCGTGAAATGGCATGACAGCCGGATGAGCCTCCTTGAGGGGATTTTCGCCCGTGGGGATGAGCGGATGGGTGCGCTGATCGAAAGGGCCTATCGCCTGGGCTGCCGTTTCGACGGCTGGTCCGACCGCTTCCGCTTCGATTTGTGGGAGAAGGCCATCCATGAAACAGGCCTTATGATCGAGGACTGCCTGAGAGAAAGACCATTTTCCGAGGTCCTGCCCTGGGCAAACATCGACTGCGGCGTCACCCCTGATTTTTTGAGAGATGAAGCGCAAAAATCGCTGAACGGCGAATTAACGGCGGATTGCCGTACCGACTCATGCAGTGATTGCGGCGTCTGCAATCAGACAAATATCGGCATCATCACCGCCGACACAGAAGAGGCGCCTCAGGAAGAGGCGAAGGCCCAAATCCCGGCGACAGGCGGCTCCGTGGCCGGAGAAAAACGCCTGCGGATGCAATTTGCCAAACGGGGTAAGGCCCGGTTTCTTGCCCATCTGGAGATTTCAACCCTTTTAATCAGGGCGATCAATCGCAGTGGGTTGGAATTCATGTACTCTCAGGGGTTTCACCCCCATCCCAAGATATCTTTCGCCTCAGCAACGCCTGTCGGCATGGAAAGCCTCGGCGAATATTGCGAAATACATGTTAAGAATTTCACCGACCGAAAAGGCTACGGTCTGCCGCAACTGATGGAAAAAATCAATGCCGCCCTGCCCGCCGGCATTAACATCACCGCCATTGAAGAAATACCGTCTTACGGGAAAACGTTATTTGACCTCGTAAAGGGATTTGAATACCGGTTGGAGATTCCCGATGCTATCCCCGACGCCGCTGTCGCCGCTCTTGATGATAAAGTCACCCATTTTCTAAAGGCAGAAGAATTCACCATTATCAGAGAGGTGAAGGGCAAAGCGGTCGTGAAAAATATCCGGCCCCTGGTAAAAACCTTATCCCTCGATCAGCAAAGCCGCGCCATCAAGCTTGCGGCCATGCTCGGCGAAGGCGGCGGCGCGGTGCGGCCGGTTGATATCCTCACGGAGGTTCTCGGCCTGGACAGCGATACGGCAAAAATATTCCGTATGATAAAGACCGATACGGTATTCAATAATTTCTGATCCCCTGGAGATATAGACTGATGAGCGACTACAGAGAATTTGCCGTTGCCATGGCCCGTGAAGCGGGAACGTTACTCAAAAACAAATTCAATGACATTCACACCATTGAATATAAGGGCGAAATCGACATCGTCACCGAAGCGGACAAGGCATCGGAGGCCCTGTTGATCGGAAACATTCAAAAACGGTTTCCCAGCCATGCCATCCTTTCCGAAGAGGCGGGTAGGGTGGAGAACCCGTCGCCCTATCGCTGGATCATTGATCCCCTGGACGGAACAACCAATTACTCCCATCGCTATCCTGTGTATTGCGTGTCCATCGCCCTGGAACTGGATGGACAAATTATTTTGGGCGTCATCTACAATCCCATGCTGGATGAATTATTTGTGGCTGAAATTGGGAAGGGTGCTTTTTTAAACGATCAAAAGATTTCCGTATCGAAAACGACGGACCTGTCAAAATGCCTGCTCGCCACGGGCTTCCCCTACGACGTCCGGCACAATAAAAATAACAACCTCAATTACTTTGCAGCAATGATCCTGAAAGCCCAGGCCGTTCGCCGGCCCGGGTCGGCGGCCCTCGACCTGGCTGATGTCGCTGCCGGACGTTTCGACGGATTCTGGGAACTGAAACTCAATCCCTGGGACACGGCGGCGGGGTGGCTGCTCGTAACGGAAGCGGGCGGCACGGTGACGAATCTGTTCGGGGCGCCCTATTCTCTCGATACCCCACATATCCTCGCTTCAAACGGATTGATTCACAGAGATATGCTGTCCACGCTTGAGAAAGCCTGAAGATTGCGGCTCGTCGTCCGATCCATAGGCCGCCGAAAATCCTTGATCCGCCTTCCTGCATGTACGGCACAGGCCGGTATTCCACACCACACACGATGGATGAACACTCTCAAGCGCCCCTCAACGACGATTATCTCTATCACGGTCCAAAATACTCATAGGACGATCATATCCGATCATGACGCTTTGGAAATCAAGATGAAGCGTAACGGATAGGTCTGTCTGAAAACCGCTGAAAATGTCTTTTATGGTGGTAAAGTCAACAAAATAATCGGCAGTTTATTAAAAAAGCTGTCTTACTCTATCGCTTAATCAATGTACGGTAAAATATCATCAATCAATTCATTTAATTTCTTCTTTTCTCAGCACAGCGTAAAGTCCCGGGAAATTCTCAGGGGTATAGCCATTGAAGTTTGCCGAAGGAATAATGGCGCCATTCTTGACCCGTTCGTAAACTTCGGAGAGGGTGGCCAGCGTCTTATCGGATAGCTGCTGGCGGCCTTCTGCGGAGACGTAACCGGTGGAATCAGTATCGGCCTTCAGCAGATAGTTTCCGCCGCTAAAGGTTCCATCGGCGATTTTGTTCAACTGACGTTCCACATTGACAGCCATGTTCTTCAGGGCGCTCGTAAGAATGATATTGGAATCGCCGCTCACGCCGTCATCGTACTGATCGACATCGACGCCGATCACATAGATGCCGGCATCCTTGACGGCGGCAAAGACACCGTTGCCGGAATCGCCGGCCGCTACGAAGATGATGTCGCAACCTTCTGCGATCAGGGCTTCGCCAACGGCTTTGCCTGCAACTATATCGGCGAAGCTGCCGATGTAGTTGCCTCCGACGTTTTTCCCGGTCACATCGGTACCGGCATATGCGGCAATCTCAAGAATCTGAGCGCCGGCGCCGAAATGGGCGTTTGCGTAGTTGACGCCCGATTCGAAGCCCCACTGAAAGTTGACATTGGTAGGATAGGCGATGCCGTTGACGACGGCAATCTTACCGGTATGGGTTTCCATGGCAGCAGCAATGCCGGCGAAGAAGCCGCTTTCCTGTTCCGCAAAGGTCATGGCATAGACGTTATCCAGTTCGACGGTGTTGCCGTCCGCATCGGTCGGGAAACAATCGATAAGGATGAAGTATTTGTCCGGGTTCGCAGCGGCGATGTCACCGATGGCGGCGAACGGATAGCCCGGGGTGACGATGACGTCATAGTCGGCTGCGACATCAGCCACAGCCTGAATGGCTGCGGTAATATCGCCGGTGGGTTCCCGAACGGTGGTTACGGTGTCGATGTTCCCGCGGGACTCAATGAAGGCAAGGATACCGTTGTAATTATCCTGGTTGAAGGAGCCGTCGTCGACGCCGGAATGGCTGGTCACAATGACGATATTTAGACCGGTGGCATCTTGAGCACTACAGGCAGACAGAGCAAAAATCAGGCAGAGAACCGGCACGATAAGGAGATTTTTCAGGGCGTTATTCATGATTTTTCCCCCTTTTTTATTTCAATCCAAGCGGTCGTCCGAGCTGCGGAGATCGGCATTTCTCTAGAAACGCGCGGATATTAACGATAATCCGTTATAATTGCAAGATTCAAAACAGCAGATTTGCCTTCTGTCTTGCATGCAATTTACTGCCGACTTTTTGGACAGCCAGTTCACTCTCAATACCCTCTCTACAATGACCTAATGCCAATCGGTATCATCATTTTGTCCGCCCTTGACAACTTAAAATTTGTGACTATATTATGCTCGAAACGACAATGTTCTTAATGATATTAGTAAGTTAAAAGATCGTCTCAATCATAAATAATTAAAGGAGGTACGAATCATGTTTGAACCGACAATTTGGAGATTTGGAAGAACGGCACAGCCCTGGCGGGAAATGCAGCGGTTGCAAAACGAAGTTAACCGCCTTTTCTCCGGAGCGAGTCAAGCCGTTGGTCAGGATTACCCTCCCATTAATATCTGGATGGGACAGGATGACTTGATCGTTACGGCCGAGATACCCGGTGTAAAGGTAGAAAACATTGATATATCGGTCATCGGCGATCGGCTGACCCTGAACGGGTATCGGGAGATCATATCTCTGAAGGAGGGTGAAAGCTATCATCGTCAGGAAAGAAACTATGGACCCTTTTCCAGAACCCTGCAACTGCCCTTTAACGTTAATGCAACCAAGGTCGATGCCAAATACGACAAAGGCATTTTGACCATCACGCTTCCCAGGGCAGAAGAGGACAAACCGAAAAAAATTGCCATTAAATCGGAATAAAAGAAAGGAGGGTTAATTATGGCCGAGATCAAAAAAGATATACAGAAGCAGCCGGCAAGCGCAGCGCAGGAAACGGAATGGACAAGAAGCCGTCAGGTATACACACCGAAAGTGGACATATATGAAACGAAGGATGCCATCGTCATGTTGGCGGATATGCCCGGCATCGACGAACAATCGGCAAATGTAACGCTGGAAAAGGGAGTTCTCACCATTCAGGGAAATGCGATACCGGAAACCTACAAAAATAAGTCAATTGCCTACTACGAATACGATTGGGGCGATTATCATCGGGCCTTCACGCTGTCCGATGAAGTGGATAAGGACAAAATCGAGGCCTCCGTGAAAAACGGCGTTTTGAAATTGGTTTTACATAAGGCAAAACAAGCCAAAGCAAAAAAGATCCAGATAACAAAGGAATAACTGCAAGGAAGGAGGATGAGATGATGAATATTACAGATCTTGTACCCTCAATCTGGAGAAGAACGGGGTTGCCCATCAACCGCGAGGAGGAGCCGCCTTATCATTCTCTCCAGCGGGAAGTGAATCAGTTGTTTGATGATTTTTTCCGGGATTTCGATGTGGCGCCGTTCGGCTTTGGAAGCGACCGCTTTAAAACCTTCTCACCTTCAATTGACATAAAAGAAAACGACAACGAGATTCTGATAAAAGCGGAACTTCCCGGCATGGACGAAAAGGATGTGGAAATTAATCTGTTGGAAGACCGGCTGACCATCAAAGGTGAAAAAAAGGAGGAAAAAGAAAACAAGAGCGGCGACTATTACCACATGGAAAGCAGCTACGGCTCTTTTAACCGCGTCATTGCCCTGCCGGAACGAGTAGATACGAAGAAAGCGGAAGCGGTCTATAAAAACGGCGTTTTGACCATTACACTTCCAAAAACGGAAGAAGCCAAGGTCAAGGGAACAAAGATTCCCATCAAAGCGGTGTAACAACCGGAACCCAGGTTATAAGACCGTTTAAAAAAGTCTCTTTTGTCATTGTGAGCGAAGCGAAGCAATCTCATAAGCGTCCGATAATATAAAAAATTGTTATGGTGCTCCGTGCTTCGCAATGAAAGGAAAAACGGAAATTCAAAGCGCTTACCATGGGGTAATTTAAAAAAATAAGGCCGCTTGCCGTGTGATAACGGGGAAGCGGCCTTATTTTTAGAATTTTTCATTCCGGTGAAAAAAGGAATCTGGAGATAAATGTTTATAAACGGGATACCGCTCCGGTTTCCACCGGGGTGACGTGCCGGTATGACACTATTGCTTGAGTACAATGTCTATAAGCAGTTCACGTAAACCTGTCTCGTCCGCGGTCCGTCAAATTCACAAAAAAACAGGGACTGCCAGGTTCCAAGAACCAGTTCGCCGTTTTCGACAAAGACCATCTCCGAAGCGCCCACGAGCGACGCCTTAATGTGGGCAGCAGAGTTTCCCTCCATATGTCTGTAGCGGTCTTTCAAGGGTATCAAATTATCCAGCCCCATCATAATATCGGCAGGGACATCGGGATCGGCGTTTTCATTGATGGTGACCGCCGCCGTCGTGTGCGGTACGAAGACATGACAGATGCCGCTTTGGATTTTTTCTTCCTTCAGGATCGATCTGACGGCATCCGTAATATCGATCATCTCGAATTGAGAGTGCGATCTGACAGAAAATTGTTTCATGGTCATATTACCCCCCGGTTCTCATGCCATGCGTAAAAGACGTCTCTACCCATCCGCTTTTTGTTTCATCTCGCTGATAATCTGTTCGGCTTCAACCATTGTCCTGTCGAGGAGTTCCTTGACTGTGGGGATATCCTTGATCCGTCCGGCGCCCTGCCCGGCCATGAGCAAGCCCTCAACAGGATCGCCACCCACGGTCGCCTTGCGGAAGAGGCTTCCGCCGATGGCAAAACGCATGACGTCGGCCCATTTTCGCTTACCGCCGCCAACGCCTGCCTGCATATTTCTCATATTCAGGGCCGTCCGTATCATTTCGGGATAAGTCAGCTTCAATTCTTCTTTCATGGCCAGTCCGGCCCACATGACATCAAAAAGCGGCAGTCGCTTGGTCATCAGCTCGTCCGCCTTTTTGTTGCGCAAAACTCGGCAATTGATGCCGTCGAACGTGGGATCGATGACGGTATCCTCTTCCGTCATATTAACCCAGATTTGCTTGATGCTGTCGGCTGCCTCGGCCTCCTTCGTTGCCGCCAGGCGGCTTCCCATGGCGATGCCGTCGGCGCCCAAAGCCAGGGCGGCGGCGAGGCTTTTCCCATCCACATAGCCACCCGCGCCGATGACAGGGATCTTCAGGGCGCCGGCGATGGTCGGCAAGAGGACGAGAGCACCGACATTTCCGGAATGCGATGCAGCCTCATAACCGGTAACAATCAGTATATCAGCACCCATCTGCTGGGAGCGAAGCGCATGTTTGAGCATGGCGACCGTGCCGATGACTTTGCCCCCGTAAGCATGCACATCCTGGATGATCTTTTCGATCTCCGGCGGCCGGCCCAGAGCGTAGTTGAAAACCGGTACTTTCTCTTCGATGACCATCGGTACGGCCTCGCGGGCCCCGATGCCGAGGGTCATATTGATGCCGAAAGGCTTGTCCGTCAGGTCGCGGATTTCTTTAATGGCGTCTTTGATGCGGGTTTTGCCGTACTGGCTGCCGGCCAGAACGCCGAGGCCGCCGGCATTGGATACGGCCGCCACCAATTTAGGCGTTGTGAGCCAATTCATGCCCGACAACATAATCGGGTACTTGATTCCGAACAGTTCCGTCATCCTTGTTTTCATGTAAGTGTAACTCCTTTCTTAAGTTGGGCAGATATAATGTATTGGGGCGCGTAAGATCATCACGCGCATCATGCCGTGCGACGGGAACAGATTTGGAAATCGGTCCCACGAAAATGATCTATTTTTCTTGAATCAGGCCATAGAATCGGGCGGTGAACAGACTGTCTACATATTCTTTGACGCGGGTAATCTGGCCCCGATCATTAAACATGAAAGATATTCGATATTCCATCCCGTAAGGGCGGCCGTCTTTTGTTTTGGACGATGATGTCGCCTCAATGGCCACCCGGTTGTCCTGGGCCGTCGTTTCCAGGATCTTCATGGTAAAGTCATCGAACAGACCGGCAACCATGGGTTCCAGCCATTTCCGGTACCGGGCAAGCTGCATTTTGGGCATCTGTACCGTGCTTGGCAGGACCTCGATCTCAAAATCGTCGGAAACAAGCGCAAAGGCTTTATCGAAAGATGCCTTGCCGTATTTGCCGCTGCCGTCCACGATGTGCTGAAGGTATTGGATGGCTGTTCGGGTGTTCTGTTCCTCGTGGGAAATGATGCTGTTCATTGTGAGCCTTATTCAAAACGTTTTAGGAGAAGATAAAGAAGACGGGGTTGAATATCAAGCAAAATATTTCTTGTTGGTGTTGATTATTTATCGGTTATTCATAGAAAAGCGTCTTGACTTCCGGCCAGGAAAAATAATATCTGTAAATAGCCGTTTCGATTTTTTCTTTTTAAATGTTCTTTTTGAGTCAAGTCAACGACACGATGAAAGGATGATAAAATGAATAAGGTCACGAGCAATGTCTATGTGGAAACGGGTTATCGGGGATGCAATCCGGGTTTTGTCGTCACTTCGGAGGGCGTGGTCATGATCGACACGCCGCAGCTTTTCGGCGATGCCGTAGCCTATCGGAAGGAAGTGGAGAGACACGGCAAAATCATCTATCTCATCAACACGGAGCCTCACGGCGATCATTATATCGGCAATTACTTTTTCGATGCCGTCGGCATCGCCCATGAGGGAACGCGAAGCGCCATTATGCAGGCCCAGCTGGAGCCGCTTAAGGAAAGAATCAAGATGATGGATCCCGGCGCCGGGCCTTATCTGGCGGATTATAAAATCAAGCCCCCAACCATTACCTTCAATAAGGCCATGACGATCCATCTGGGCAGTCACACGTTCCAGATATTTCATCAGCCGGGCCACACGGCGAGCGAAACCGCTGTCTTCGTACCGGAGGAAAGAATCGTTTTCACCGGAGACAATATTTTCTTTGAGGTGCAGACCTTTCTTCAAGAGGCATTGCCCAATGAATGGCTTGAATCCCTGCGGTTATTAAAGACATTGGCCGTCGATTATTTTATCCCCGGCCATGGGGAAGTATGCACGGTGGACTACATTGATAAGCAGGCGGCTTTCATCAAAGACTGGATCGCCGCCGTCAAAGACGCCGTCAAAAAGGGTTGGTCCCTCGAGGAGGCGCAACAGCGCATATCCTTCCTCGATCGTTTTCCCATGGGCCAGGGCATGGAGGCTTTCGGGCCGGAGCTTCAGAAAATTAATGTCGCCAGACTCTACGCACTGGCAAAAAACGGGCAGATGTGAGTGAATTAAGGTTCACGTAAACGGGAAGCATCGACGATGAAGACATTCAGGATTGCCACATACAACGTCAATTCCATCCGCTCGCGGCTCCACATCGTGATTCCGTGGCTTCGGGAAAACAGGCCGGACGTCCTTTGCATGCAGGAGACCAAGGTCAGCGACGCCGAATTCCCCCTTCCCCCGTTCGAAGAGATCGGCTATCATGTGGCGTATCGTGGCGACAAACGCTACAACGGCGTGGCGGTTGCGTCTCTCGAGAAGCCCGCGTCCGTTCACTTCGGCCTGGATGATGCGGGGCCGCCGGACGGCGATCGCCTGATCCGGGCTGTTTATTCAGGCATCACCGTCTTAAACAGTTATGTCCCCCAGGGGCGCGACCGTGAGACGGAACACTTCGTTTATAAGCTTGAATGGTACAAACGTTTAAAATTGCTTCTGGAAAAAAAGTACTCCGTTAGCAATCCTTTGATCTGGTGCGGTGATCTGAATGTCGCCCCGGAATCCATCGACGTCCACGATCCTAAAAGACTTCTGGGGCATGTTTGCTTCAACCCGGAGGTGTGGGATGCCTTTGCCTCGGTAAAAGCCTGGGGACTTACCGATATATTCCGTAAGCACTATCCGGGAGTGCCTGATCAGTACACCTTCTTCGATTATCGCGTGCCCAAATCGGTGGACAGGAAGCTGGGCTGGCGGATCGACCACATTCTGGCGACGCCGGCACTCGCCGAAAAATCCATCGGCTGTTCGATTGACCTGAAACCACGATTGTCCGATAAACCGTCGGATCACACCATATTGCTCGCTGAATATTCAATGATGGAGGATATCAAAAAAATGGATGAGAAGATGGCCATAACAAATATCAACAAAAGCATCGAGCGAAAATTTTCCAGTATCGAAAAGGGCATCGCATCGTCAAAGGACCCAAGGGAGCTTTATGAAACACTCTTGTTGCTTACATCAGAAGAATTCGAAATCCCGTACATCTGGTTTTCCTTTGTCGACAACCCCGATACAGGCGATTGGATGAAACAGCTCGAATCCTCAGAACTGCTCAGCAGCCGCTTAAACAGCGTCGAGACTTCGGTTCTTGAGGGCTTAATAAAAAACGATCTCAAGCCCCGGCTGGCCAATGACAATCTCAGACCTTTTTACACGCTTCTGCCAAAAAATAGTAAATATTTTCTCAAGTCTCTCGCCGTTGCCCCCATCGTTCTAAACAGCACAGTAATTGGCAGCCTGAATTTCGGTGATTCCGACAGTCGCCGCTACAGCCCCGATATGGATACGACGCTGCTTTGCGGATTGGCGGAAAAATTTTCATCCATCCTGTCCGATATGTTAACGGCAGGTAAACAGGAATAGCCTTTATGAAGCAACGCCCGTTTTATACGGCCTATAAGCGCCTGATATTTTCAGGGGCCTTCTTTCCCTCGATATAAAAAATAATCGCTTACGGACGGTTTTACGGGGCCATTATTCTCCCAAATGAAAAAAATTTCCGTTTCCCCCGATTCAAAGACGCGAAGCAAACATCTCCTTGTTTACCAATAAAGAAAAATCAACGGCAAATGTCCGTACATCATACAGATGACATCCACGCCGTCATGATGACTTTTCAAACGAAATGAAAGCTCTTTCTGAATTTGGCCGGGAAGAAAGATCATGTTTCACGTGAAACATTACTTTAGTTTTTGTAAAGGGCATGTCTCGCATCTGGCGTTTTTCGTGCAGAAATGCTTGCCCGTGTTGACGATTAAGGCATGATACTGCTTGAACACGGCAATATCGCGAAGCAGATGGTCCATGAAATAGGCCTGCATGTCTCCATAAGTCGCCCTTTTGTCGATCAGAAAATGCCTTTCCAAAATCCTTCTCGTATAGGCATCCACCACAAAAATGGGTTTATCTCCCGCATACAGGATGATGCTGTCCGCCGTTTCTTCACCGATTCCCTTGACTTGCAATAATTGCTTTCTGAGCAACGCGACATCCCCGCTAAAAAGCTTATCCAGCCGCCCATCATAATAGGTGAAGAGGAATTGAATAAAGTTTTTTAATCGCTGGGTTTTGATACGGTAATACCCCGACGGCCTGATCAGTGCCTCCAGCTCCTCATCACCGATGCGAAGCAGCTTATGCTGATCAAGCAATCTGTGGGATCTCAGCCTGTCGATAGCGACTTCGACATTCCGCCAGGCCGTATTCTGCGTCAGGATGGCGCCGATGATGATCTCGATTTGTGATTCGCCGGGCCACCAGTGGAGATCGCCGAAATGATCATTCAGCGCATGGTAGATCGTCCATAATTTCTTAGCGTGTTGCATCAGCTATTTGCGGATGGAAACAAAGAATGTCGCCCTTCCCCGTTTAATTAACAGCATCAGGCCTTTCTTCTGATTCAGTTTTTCTGCTTCTCTCAAATATTCCTTGACGTTTGATATTTTAACTTTGTTGATTTCCAAAATGATGTCTTGTTGTTCAATTCCAACGTCTTCCGCAAGGCTTCCTTCTGCTATGTCCATAACAATGACGCCTTTTTTCGCCGTCACCCCTAAATATCGTGCGATTTCCGGTGTGATTTCCTGAACCGTCAGGCCTAAAGCATCGCTCCCCTTTCCACCCCCGTTATCCTGCGCCAGTCGTTGCTCATCACCTCTTTCCGTTGCGACAATCTGAAAGGTTTTTTCCGTCCCGTCCCGCAAAACCTTTACATTGATCTTATCCCCGACACGAAGCGAGGCGATGGTTAACAGTAATTCATGGGTATCCTTGACGGCCTTGCCGTTTATTTCCGTGATGATATCGCCTGTCTTGATGCCGGCTTTATCGGCGGGATCGCCTTTAAATACTTCACTGACAAGGGCGCCGTTTCTATCCTTTTTATTTAGGTTATTGGCAATATCCTCCGTGATGTCCTGTATGGAAACACCCAGCCAGGCGCGCGCTACCTTGCCTTTTGATTTTAACGCCGGCAGAATATCTTTGGCCATACCGACGGGAATGGCAAAACCGATGCCCTGACCCTGGGCAACAATGGCCGTATTGATGCCGATTACCTTTCCTTCCATATTAAAAAGGGGACCGCCGCTGTTGCCCGGATTAATGGACGCATCCGTTTGAATAAAATTGTCGTACGGTCCTGCGCCGATAACGCGACCTTTCGCACTCACAATGCCTGCCGTCACCGTCTGCTCCAGACCGAAGGGATTGCCGATGGCCATGACCCATTCACCGACGCGCAATTTATCCGAATCGCCCAGCTCCGCCACGGGAAGATCATGATCCGGTTTGATTTTTATCAGGGCAATATCCGTTTTTGCATCCTTGCCGATAATCTTTGCTTCATATTCCTTGCCGTCCGAGAGTTTAACCAAGATCTTGTCCGCCTGCTCAACGACATGGTTATTGGTAAAGATATACCCATCCTTGGTAATGATAAATCCCGACCCGAGACTTCTCTGCTTAAACTCCCTGCGCGGCATGTCGCCGAAGAACCTGTCAAAAAAATCGTCTCTCCCGAAATATCTTTCAAAAGGCGAGTTTTCGCCGAAGGGAGACCTGAATGCCCCGCCTCTTCCCGGCTGAACGGTTTTTGTTGTGCTGATATTGACAACAACGGGCTTCAATCTGTCCGCAAGATCGGCAAAAGAACTTGGGGTTCGTCCCATCTCTACGGTTGAAACGGCCGATGCCGTTTGCATATCCGGAATTGGGGCAAAAGACGACCTTAACACCTCAATTAATGAAACAACAAAAAAACCAATTAAAAACGCCAGCAAAAACATGATGAACGTATTTTTGCGGTTACTTTCTTTCTTCATGGCACCTCCGGGAATTATATGTTGCTATCCTTTTAAAATTGCCGCTGAAATAGCACAATCTTTAATCTCTTTCAATATTTATTGATGATCTCGTAAAAATTCAATTACTCACAGGCCACGTCATACCGGCGAAAGCCGGTATCCAGTCCCGCCACGGCGGGATCAAGTGCTTACAAAAGCACTGGACCCCGGCTTTTGCCGGGGTGACGACTTTTTACGATCTCGTCATTTATTGATCATCGACATTCAATATGACAGAACGTTTCTCTAAACCTCATTAAATCCATCAGTTTTCATCTTCCAGGAAATATTAACCATTGTTTTTTCTTTGTCAATACCGCATCAAAGGGCTTATGCCGGAAACAACGGCGATAGCCCTTCCGCTGTCACATCATTTGTTAATTCGCCTATTTTTTCGATGGCCACGCTGACCACATCGCCCTCGGACAGGAATAAAGGGGGTTTTCTTGTAAAGCCGACGCCTTCCGGCGTACCCGTCAGAATGACTGTGCCGGGGAGAAGCGTCATCGATCTGCTGATAAAACTAATCATTTCCGGAACATGACATATCATATCGGATGTATTGGAATCCTGGACGGTTTTGCCGTTCAATTGCGTCTTTATGTTTAGATTGTTGGGCTCTGATATGTCATCTTTCGTCACGATATAAGGCCCCAGGGGGCAAAAGGTGTCAAAACTCTTGCCGCGAAACCACTGCCCCTGCTGCTTTTCAATCTGCCAGTCTCTTGCACTGACATCGTTTGCACAGGTATAACCGAATACGTAGTCCATGGCATTTTCCGGTTCGATGTTCTTTCCCTTCTTACCGATGATCACCGCCAGTTCACCTTCGTAATCAACCATTTTTGCGCCTGCCCTGGGAAGCACGATGGATGCCTGATGCCCGATGACGCTGGTTGTCGCCTTGCTGAAAATGATGGGCATCTCGGGATGCGGCATTTTCGTTTCATCTGCATGTCGTCGGTAGTTAAGGCCTAAAGCCATAATATTGCACGGGGAAATTGGTGACAGGATTTGTTTGATCGGGGCCCTGTCTGACGTCGTTTCTATACGAGAAAAGGGATCCCCGGAAAGAATTGCTGCATCAGTCGGATGATCAGTTGTATAGCGACCATAAAGAATCCGATTGTCCTCCGTTTTAAATCGAATCAGTTTCATTTTGTCACTTCCGTGTTTTTTTGTTACGTGTTATAGCACTATTTATGGTAGCATGAAAGCGTCAATGTGTTATAATTCCGCTTTAATAAGCGGTTTATCCTATATTGATTTTAAAGATAAACGATCGGCAACACATATATATACCTATGAAAATTCTTGTCGAACACATTGGCCTGTCTTTTCTTCACACGACTCAATCGCTTAAAGAAACCCTGTTATTTGCCTTTAAGGTCGTTTCTCGGATATTGGATAAAAATGCCTATAATTCCGCTGTCAGGATGGTCCTGACAGACCAGATCTATTTTACCTCTGTTCAAATACTGCCTCTGTTTCTGACCGTCGCTGCCATATTCGGCTCCGTCCTCGTCGTCATACTCATGCTCATGGTCAAAGAACTGGGAATGGTTCAATATATCGGACGTTTTATGATCGGCTTTATGGTAAACGAGCTGTCGCCTTTTATTACAGTGCTGCTCATCGCCCTTCGATCGAGTGCCGCCATCAATACGGAAATCGCCGTCATGAAAGTGAATCAGGAAATCAAAACACTTGAAGTATTTCATATCGACACCATTAACTATCTTTTTCTGCCGAGAATCATCAATGGGGTCATATCGGTTGTTTTAATGAATTGCCTTTTTTCCATTGTTGTATTGGCAACGGGCTTATTATTTTCAAAACTTATATTCGGAATGAGTTTCAACCTGTATGCGGATGTTTTGTTGAACTCCATATATTTTTCCGATCTTCTCATCCTGCTTTTGAAATGCATCACATACGGCGTTTTTATCACGCTCATCCCTATTCTTTATGGATTGCGAGCAACAAACGAGCTGACCAGCATTCCCGTATCCGTTTTAAACGGCATGGTCAAGGTTTTCATCGCTATTGTCATTATTGAGGTGCTGTCATTAATAATAAAATTAATGTAATCTATTTCGAAAGCGAGGATTTGCTTATCAAAAATCTTGATGCGTTAATGATGGAGCATCAGCATTACTCCGGCTTGATTTCTCTCGACATCCCGCTGATCTCCAATCTTGACGTCTGGAACAATATTGCTCTTATAAAACTGTATAAAGAAAATATGCCGAAACGAGAGGCTAGAAAACTGGTGCTGAAACTTCTTCATCGATATCATCTTGAAGACATCGCCTATAAAAGAAGCACAAGTTTGACAGAAGAGCAGAAATTTTGCGTCATGCTCTTGCGGGCGGCCATGGTTCATGAAGCCATAATAGTTATTGACAGACCCTTCATTATATTGCACAACTCCAAAGACAGCCGCTTTATGGAAGACGCACTGGAGAAAATTGACGATCTGTATAAACAATGTCACATTCTGGAATATATTTGGAATAAGAGCAGGTATATAAATAACGATGCTGAATAAGAATGCTTTTAAAGTCGGCCTGTTTGTCGTCATTACAACCTTCCTTGTCGTTATGACTATTGGTTTTATGGTTTATAAGAAAGGTGTATTCGAGAAGGTTTATACCTATACCCTTTCTTCAAAATCGGGTGAAAACCTAACGCTGGGAATGCCCGTTGTGTTTTCCGGCTTTACGATCGGCAAGGTTGACGTCCTGGAGCTCAATGAGGAGGGCGTTGTCCTCATTACGATAAAGGTTCCGAAACGCCACATCAAGTGGATCAGATCCAACAGCGTCTTTTCTCTCGACAAGCCCCTCATCGGTGCGCCGAAAATAACCGTCATAACGGAAAACCTAAACAGCCCCCCCCTATCTCCTGAAGCGATCGTCGAAATCGGCACCGCCAACGACATCAATGAAATCATAAAAAGGGTCAATCCCATCCTGGAGATGGTCAACCGGATCGCCGCCAATATCGAAACGATCAGCGTCAATCTGGCCAATCCCCGGGGTGATGTCAACAAAATCCTGCGGAATGCGGAAAAACTGACGTCCAATCTATCCGGCAAGCCTTCCCTGCTCGATATGGCCGTGGACGACCGGGAAAGCATTAACGCCCTTTATTCGGCCATGAAAAGCACAAAAGTCATTACCTCTCAAATTGAAGATACCCTCAAGAAAGTCGATGCCATGGCGGTCAAAACGGATGAAAAAGTTTACGGCCGTGAAGGATCGCTGTCTCTAGTAAACAATATTCTTAAAGATTTGATCATCAAGCTGCAAAACCTGGACGCCACATTGGCCAATGTCAATACCATCAGCAAGGATGCGGCTGATTCGACAAAAGATTTCAAACTGCTCCGGGAGGAAATCGACGGCACTATCTATTCCATCAAAGAACTGGTCAAGAAAGTGGATGACTTGGTACCCTTTAAAAAAGAACCGGATATAAAACTGCCATGAAAAAATATGTATCTGCCTTGCCTTTCTTTTTTGTTGCCTGCATCATCGCCGGATGCGCTTCAAAGCCCATCCCCGAGTGGCGATATGAAAGTTTCGGCCAACTGGAAAATTATAAAATCAACTATTTGAAGAGCAAGGACCAGGTTGCAGAGTTCCATTATCGGAAAACCCTCGAAGAAGTGAAACGAAGCGGTGATCTGAAGCTCATTGCCAAAGTTTATTTAACAAAATACGCCCTCAAGGCGGCTGTCCTTGAAGATGTTGCGGACAGCGATTATCTCGATATGGACGTCATTGAACCCGATAAAGAAAACCGGAATTTTTTTGTTTTTCTTCAAGGCAACCTGTCCATCGTCGATGCGAAGCTACTGCCCGCGCAGTACGGCCCTTTTCTGAAAGCGGCCCTGGGTGGAAAAGAACGGGAAGTCAATGATGCCGTCTCTAAAATCGACGATTCCCTTTCATGTCTGATCGCTATCGGAATCACCGTAAAAAAGAATCTCTATAATGAAGAAACGTTGCAGACGGCTGTAAACACGGCGTCCGCAAACGGCTGGCAAAAACCCCTCCTGGCACACCTCGGAAAACTTGAGCAATATTATGAAGCAACGAATGAGAAAGCAAAGGCTTCAAAAATCCGGCAGAAAATAAAAGCCATCAAGAATTAAAAAAAATCCCCTGCAAATCACAAATATATTGCGATCCACAGGGGATGTTTTTCATACAGGATTATCTCCTGAAATCCTTAAACCCTTTCCCTTCTTTTGCCAGTTTTTCCAAAAGCGCCGAAGGCTTCCAGATGTCGCCTTCCCGTGCCTGAAATTCCAGCATCTTGTCGTAAATCTTCTTCAGACCGACAAGATCCGCGTAAAACATGGGTCCGCCCCGGTAAATGGGCCAGTTATAGCCGTAAATCCAGATAACATCGATGTCGGAAGGCCGGATGGCAATGCCTTCTTCCAGTATCTGGGCGCCCTCGTTAATCATGGGATAGAGGCTCTTTTCCAGAATCTCATCATCCGTGATGGCCCGCTGGGGGATATTCTTTTCCGCCGCATAGTCTTTAATCATTTTTTCCACTAACGGCGAGGGAATCGGCGTCCGGCTGCCCGGCTGATAATCGTAGTAGCCGGCATTGGTCTTTTGACCGAGCCTTCCTGCCTCGCAAAGGCGGTCACGAAGGGTCTCTCCTTTCGATTCTCCTCTTTTCCAGCCGATATCAAGACCGGACAGATCGCTCATGGCAAAAGGTCCCATGGCGAAACCAAAATCAAAAATAACTTTATCGATCTGCTGGGGAAGAGCGCCTTCCAGGATCATTTTCTGCGTTTCCCGGCCCCGCTGACGCAGCATGCGATTACCCACAAAACCTTGGCAGACCCCCACCAGCGCCGGTATTTTCTGGATTCTTCTTCCGAAGGCCATGGAGGTGGCAATAACATTCTTTGCCGTCTTTTCGCCGCGCACAACTTCCAGCAAACGCATGACATTGGCGGGGCTGAAGAAGTGCAAACCGATAACGCTTTCGGGTCTCGACGTGGCCGAGGCGATTTCGTTGATATTCAATCCGGATGTATTTGAGCCAAGGATAGCGCCGGGCTTGCAGATCTTGTCGAGTTTGGCGAAGATCTCCTTTTTGAGGTCCATATTTTCATAAACGGCCTCGATGACCATATCCACATCGGCAAAGTCATCGAGCGTTAAGGTTCCCTTGATGAGAGACATGCGCTTTTCCACATCATCCATCGTAATGCGGCCCCGGGATGCCGTATTTTCGTAATTCCGGCGGCAGACTCCCAGCCCTTTGTCCAAAAGCTGCTGGTTTACTTCCATGATTTTTACGGGGATTCCCACGTTGGCGCAATTCATGGCGATGCCGCCGCCCATCGTTCCCGCACCAATAATTCCGACCTTATTGACCGGCAGTTGCGGCGTATCGGCAGGCACATCGGGAATTTTTGCACATTCCCTTTCCGCAAAGAACACATGCCGTTGTGCCGCAGACTGGGAACCGGTCATTAATTTCATGAAAAGTTCCCGCTCTTTTTTGATCCCGTCCTCAAAAGACTGATTCACGGCAGCCTCGACGGCATCGATGTTTGCCTGCGGCGCTTCGAAGCCCCTTTTGGATTTCCCGTATGCTTTTCTCGCTTCAGCAAAGATTTCCGCCTTTCCCTTTGCCGCTTCGATCTTTTCATTTCGGTCGCGTATTTTGCGCAGAGGCCTTCCTTCGGCAATAACTTTCTTCGCAAAAGCGACGGCGCCGGCCACAAGATCGCCTTCGATCATCTCATCAATGAGGCCTTCCTTCAGGGCCTCCTCGACGCCGATTTGACCGCCGCCAGCGCACAGGTCAATGGCTTTCTGCACGCCGACAATGCGGGGCAACCGCTGGGTGCCGCCCGCGCCGGGGATCAGGCCAAGGTTGACTTCGGGCTGGCCGAATTTCGCGCTCGGCGTCGATACGCGGTAATGACAAACCATCGCCGTCTCCAAACCGCCGCCCAGCGCCGTGCCGTGCATAGCGGCAATCACCGGTTTTGCACTGTTCTCTATCAGATCAAAGGCAACATCCAGCCCAGGCTCCTGCGGTGCTTTGCCGAATTCCGTTATATCCGCTCCCGCAATAAATGTGCGGCCCCCACAGGCAATTACGACGGCTTTCACGGAATCGTCTCCGCCCGCCGCCTTCATCCCGTCAACCATTCCCTTGCGCACGCCCACGCTGAGCGCGTTCACAGGCGGATTGTTGATCATAATGACGGCAACCCCTCCCTGTTTTTCCATGTCGACAACTTCTGTTATTTTGGCCATGTCACATCCTCCTATTTCCGTAGTTTATATATCGGCGGCTGACGGTATTCGGCAGCCTGTCTTTTTGCATATTGGACTCAGCCACGCCCGATGCGGGCAAGGCGGGTCCAGCTCGTATTGTTCCAGGACGGGTCAATTGTCGTTTTAAGTTCATTACGAGGTTTTAGATGGCATTTTCGGGTAAAGTACCGGTGAAAATCGAGACATCCCGTCAGTTCGGGGTGAAATATGGTGACCAGTATCTCGGGGCTTTCGGCGGCGGCGATGTAATCGTCGATTTGCAGCAATATGCTCACATCCGGCCCCACTTTTTTTATTTTCGGCGCCCTGATAAAGGTTAAGGATGCCGCCTCCGACATCATGCCGGGAATATGGGCTTTGCGTGTAAAACTGTCCATCTGGCTGCCGAAACTGTTTCGTTCGATCTCGATGTCGATTAAACGGAGACAGGGGGATTCACCGACGACGCTCGACGCAAGCAGAATGGCCCCCGCGCAAGTCCCCCAAATTTTCATTCCCCGGCGAAAGTGCCTCTCGATCATTTCATCAAGATTGAAAATGCTTAAAAGGCGCGACATGCATGTGCTTTCTCCGCCGGGGAGGATCAAGCCTGCAAGATTTTGAAAATCGTCAGCTTTCTTGACTCGGATGCCCCGGATTCCGAGACGCTCCAGGTGATCGATATGTTCCGACACGCCGCCCTGAAGATCAAGAACGCCAATAGCAGACGTTATCGCACCATTTAGTTCCGGCGATTCGCTGTTCATCATCATCATTCATTATACCGCCGGGATAATTACCAGCCGCGCCCCGCAAGAAGCTGTCCTTCAGGGATGGAGGATATTTCAAGTCCCGCCATCGCATCGCCCAGTCCCACGGAGGCTTCCAGAATCTTTGCCGGGTCGTTGAAATATGCGGTGGCTTTGACAATTGCTTTGGCCCTGAGCGCCGGGTCGGAAGATTTAAAAACACCCGAACCGACAAAGATGCCGTCGCAGCCGAGTTGCATCATGAGCGCCGCATCCGCAGGCGTCGCAATGCCTCCGGCGGCAAAATTTACAACGGGCAGGCGTTCCAGTTTGCGCACCTGCAGGGCAATCTCATAAGGCATGCCATTGACTTTGGTAAAACCGGTGACCTCTTCGAGAGGCATATTGATAAGCTGTCGTATCTCGCGATTCATTGTTCGCATATGGCGCACCGCTTCCACGACGTTTCCCGTTCCCGCCTCGCCCTTCGTCCGGATCATGGCGGCGCCTTCGGCAATGCGTCGCAGGGCTTCGCCCAGGTTCCGCGCCCCGCAGACAAAGGGAATGGAAAATTTTGTCTTATCGATATGGCATTCTTCATCGGCCGGCGTCAACACTTCACTCTCATCGATATAATCAATCTTCAGGGCTTCCAGGACCTGGGCTTCCACGAAATGACCGATTCTCGCCTTCGCCATAACGGGAATGGAAACGGCCTTTTTGATGGCGGCGATCATGGCGGGATCAGACATGCGGGCAACGCCGCCGTCCTTCCGGATATCCGCCGGAACCCTCTCCAGGGCCATGACGGCAACCGCCCCGGCATCTTCGGCAATCTTTGCCTGCTCGACGTTTGTAACATCCATGATGACGCCGCCTTTCAGCATCTGCGCCAACTGGACATTGAGTTCATACCTTTTTGCGTCCACTATATATTACCTCCAGGATGGATTAAATCTCCCTTAAGAATGAAGACCGGCATTATAGGATTGCTGATGGTTTTTCGTCAAGTTTAATCTCTCTTGCCGACCCAATGCGTTGCCGGTCATCTGCAGCTTGATACGGCAAAGCAACCTTCCTTCTGTGAAAAAAACGCCATTTAAAGCGCTTTTCCCTGCAGGATAAACTCCCTCACCCGCGCCAGTTCCTGGGGTGTATCCACTTCAATGGAGTCGTGAATCGTTTCGACAACCTTGATTTTATAACCGTATTCCAGGGCCCGAAGCTGTTCCAGGGCCTCCAGCTTTTCGAGGATGCCCTCAGGCAAGCGGGTGAAGGCGTCGAGAAAATCCTTTCGATAAGCATAGATGCCGTGATGTTTGTAGTAGTCGGTGGTGTTTTCCCCGTCCCGGACGAAGGGAATCGTGGCGCGGGAAAAATAGAGGGCAAAGTGGTCATGATCAAAGACGACCTTGACGGCGTTGGGATGGGTGATCTCCTCTTCGCGTACGATTTTGTAAATGAGGGTGGACATAGGAATGGAAGGATCTTGCAGCAAGGGGGCCGCCACCTCATCGATCTGGGAGGGATCAAAGACAGGCTGATCTCCCTGGATGTTGACGACGATGTCCGAATCAATAAGCTTAAGACCGGAGACGGCCTCGGCAATCCGATCCGTTCCCGACCGGTGACGCTCCGAGGTCATAATCGCGTTCCCGCCGAATTGCCGCACGGCGGCGGCGATGCGTTCGTCGTCCGTCGCTACGGCGCAGTAAGACACCGTCTTTGCCCGCATGACGCGCTCATAAACATGTTGAATCATAGGCTTTCCCAAAATATCGGCCAGGGGCTTCCCCGGAAAACGTGAGGAAGGATACCGCGATGGAATGATGCAAACGCATTTCATGGCTTCAATGCAACCTTTTTTAATTTTCATATAATAATGCAGAAGTCAGAATACAGAAGAAAAACAATATCATGGTTATTCCGGCTCCTGACTCCTGGCTCCCGTATTCTCATGCTTTGTTGTGCCCGCGACGGGCATGCGTGTTAGAGATAGGAATTCGCCTTCTGCAGATAGTTCACGACATAGTCGTAAACGGCGTCTTCCAGAGATCGGAATGCTGCGGGACAGCTCGTTTTTTTAAGCTTATCCATCTTCGCCTCCGTAAAATACTGGTATTGATCCCGGATGGCAACGGGCATTTCGATATATTCGATCTGTTTCGGGATCATCATGGCGGCAAAAACGGCCTGGATCAGGTCGTTCCATGTCCGGGCTCTGCCGGTGCCGAGATTGAAGATGCCGTTTACCTGTGGATGATTGAGGATCCACCAGAGAATCTCCACGCAATCCTTGACATAGACAAAATCTCGCATCTGGCCGCCGTCTGGATATTCGGGCTTGTAAGATTTGAAAAGCATGACCTTGCCGGTTTCGCGGATCTGGTGAAAGGCCTTGAAAATGACGCTCGCCATGTCCCCCTTGTGATATTCGTTAGGGCCGAAGACGTTGAAGAACTTGATCCCCGCCATTTTATCCGCAACGCCTTGCCGGAGAATCCGCAGGTCGAAGAGCTGTTTGGAATAGCCGTACATGTTAATGGGGTGCAGGGTCGGCGTCACATCATCGGCGTCCGAAAAGCCCCGGGCGCCGTCGCCGTAAGTCGCGGCAGAGCTGGCGTATATGAAACGAATCTTCTGTTCCACCGCCCAGTCTGCCAGGCAGCAGGTGTAATGGAAGTTGTTCTCCATGAGATAATCGGCGTTCCGCTCTGTCGTGGAAGAACAGGCGCCCATGTGAATCATCGCCTCGATCCCGTCGAAGGGCAGGTCATCCTCCCCGATCATCTCGATGAAATGGTCTTTGTGAATGTAATCGACGTAGCGGCGATTGACGAGGTTCTTCCATTTATCCGACTCGCCCAGTTCATCGACGATGACGATATCCGTAATCCCTTCGCTGTTGAGCTTAGCGACAAAGGCGCTCCCGATAAATCCGGCGCCGCCGGTGACAATGATCATGATCGTTACGCCCCCTTTCCCAAAGATGCCGACAAAATTCGGCATATACGGCTGAAAAGATATTATTATTCATCATTGTTTGTCAATCATTATGTCTTACCCTGCTTGCAAGTGTCGGGACGGCCGAAGGTACATAAATAATGATACTTTGTATCGTCGTCCGAAAATTTTTTGACAGATCTCAGGGATAATGCTATCCAAAGGATACTATCTTTTGTAAAGGCATTGTTCATGACGCAATCTTTCCGGCATTTCTGCCCTGTTGCACGGGCCGTGGAAAAAATCGGCGACAAGTGGTCGCTGCTCATTATCCGCGATCTCCTCTCCGGGCCGCAGCGATTCACCGACTTGATCGGCTCTCTCAGCAACATCACTCCTAAATGGCTCACCCGGCGCCTCCGGGATCTGGAGGAAGCCGGCATTGTCCAGCGCAACAATCAATCGGGGCATCGTGCAGTATGGTACAGCCTGACGTCGGCCGGTCGCGATCTCGGACCGGTCGTGGAGGCCCTGACGGTCTGGGGTTTTCGCTATGCCATGCGGCCCCCCGTTCCGGGTGAGGTCGTCCATCCCGATCTGATGATGCGGGGCCTGACCTTTTCGCTCAACAAAAAAAACCGGTATCCGGCGCATAAGATAACCTGGAACTTGCATTTTCCCCAGGCAACCTATGCCCTGTCTTACGACAATGAATCCTGGCTGAGCCGCCGGGGGGAAGAAGACCCCAACGCGGATGTGTCCGTCACAACGACGCCGGAAACCTGGGCTGCTCTCATGACGGCCCCCCGGACCGAACGAAGCCGCCTTACGAGGAACATACAGATTACCGGCTCGCCGGAGAAAGTCGATGAGTTCATGAAGATTTTCGGCATCCTAAACACGGAAAACGCGCGGGGTTAACGGAGCTGATTGATGAATCGAGGGAATATGGATAACCGTACGCAGGACATCCTCAGCGGCGCTGTGTTGCCGCTGTTGCTGCGCATGGCCAGTCCCAACGCCCTCGCCTTTTTCATACAGGCCTGCGTGAGCATGACGGAAATATGGTACATTGCTCAGTTAGGCACGATTTCGCTTGCCGCGATTGCCCTCATGTTTCCCGGTCTGATGCTGATGCAGATGCTTGCCGCCGGATCAATCGGCGGGGCTGTCTCCAGCGCTGTTGCCAGGGCCATCGGTAGTCACGACATGGCAAGGGCTGAGCGGCTGATTTGGCATGCAATTATCCTCGCCCTGGCGGGCGGGGCTTTTTTCTTCACCGCCTACTGGCTCTTTGGCATTGAGCTCCTTACCTGGCTTGGCGCCCGCGGCCCGGTGCTCACGGAAGCGACGGCTTACGGCAATGTCCTTTTCACAGGATGCGTCCTGATCTGGCTTGCGCAAATTCTGAGTTCTGTTTTTCGCGGAATGGGCAATATGCGGTTCCCGTCAATGCTCATGGCGTTTGGCGCAATGATACATGTGTTGACGGCAGGCGCATTGATCCTGGGCTGGTTCGGTTTTTCCAAAATGGGGATCAGCGGGGCGGCTATCGCATCAATTTTTACTTCCGGGGTAAACACCGTGATCCTGTTGATCATGCTAAGCGCCGGAAAGGTGTCTGTTCCTTTGCGCCTTGCCAGATTCCAGATTCAGTGGCTTTTAATTAAGGATATTCTCCGCGTCGGCGCATTGGCTTCCTTATCTCCCGTATTTTCCGTCCTGACCATCAGCTTGATAAACGGATTGATCAGCGCCCTGGGGCCGTCGGCTGTCGCCGGATACGGCATCGTTGCTCGTCTGGAATTTTTGCTGATACCCATGGTCTTCGGCCTGGGCGCGGCCATGACGGCCCTTGTCGGCATGAATACGGGGGCGGGAAACCTGATCCGGGCGGAACGTATCGGATGGGTGGGAGGCGGTTGCGCCGCATTTCTGACCGGTATCGTCGGTCTTTGCCTGGCCTTCTATCCCGGAATGTGGATCAACATTTTTACCGCCGACCCTGCCGTCTATGAGACGGGGGCGGCCTACCTGAGAATCGTCGGGCCCGTGTTTCTATTCCAGGGGCTGGGACTGTCGCTTTACTTTGCCGCCCAGGGTGCGGGCAGAGTCTTCTGGCCCGTAACGGCTACTTTTGTGCGTTTCGGCATTGCCGGAATCATCGCCGTGATCGGCGTAAAGTGGTTGGGTTTCGGACTCAATCATATCTATGCCTGCATCGCTGCGGGAATGGCCGCCTACGGACTGATTACCGCCGGTTCATTATGGCTGGGGGCATGGCGTCCCCGGAAAGTGTCGGCAGGCAGGGCCGGATGACAAGGAAACGGCCCAAGTCCAGGGGTATAAAATTTCGGTAACGTATTGTCATTTGGAACGAAGTGAGAAATCTGATGAACTCGTAAAAAGTCAATAAGTCACCGGCCACGTCATACCGGCGAAAGCCGGTATCCAGTCCCGCCACGGCGGGATCAAGTGTTTACAATAGCACTGGACCCCGGCTTTCGCCGGGGTGACGACTTTTTACGAGGTCGTCAACTATTGAAAGGAGAAATGAATATGTCGTGGAAGAAAACAGCTTGCGTATTGTGCGCCAATGGTTGCGGACTGGAAGTGCAGGTGGAAAACAATCGTATCGTCAAAGTTCGCGGAGACAAGGACTGCGCGATAAGTGAAGGATATATATGCAGGAAAGGGATGAACGTAGCCTACCATCAGCACAATAAAGACAGGGTGCTCTTTCCGCTTAAGAAAGTAGGAAATGGATTTCAGCGGGTCTCCTGGGACCAGGCCATCAGTGAGATTTCTGAAAAACTGAAGGGTATCCTCGGTCAGCATGGGCCGCGCTCGCTGGCATCGCTCGTCGGCGGCGGGGAGTTCAGTTTTCTAAGCATGGGTTTCCCTATTCGCCTCGTACGGCGGCTTGGTTCACGGTGGAACTATTCCGCTGCGAATCAGGAGTTTTCCGGCCGGTATTGGGCCCACGGCCTGACGTTGGGAAGTCAAAGCATCCAGATGGAATCGGATTTCGAGCATTGCGACATGCTGATGCTCATCGGGAAGAATCCCATGATGAGCCATCATTTTCCCCAGGCGCCGCGCAGATTGCAGAAGATGTCCAAAGACCCGGATCGGCTGCTGGTCGTCGTGGACCCGCGAGTTTCCGAAACCGCCCGAATCGCCGATATTCACCTGGCGATCCTCCCCGGAACGGATTCCCTCCTCATCAAGTCGATGATTTCCATCATTCTCAATGAAGGCCTTTATCATAAGGAATATATCGCCGAACATGCCGACGGGTTCGACGCAATCCTGCCCTGGTTTGCCGGATTTGACGCAAAAGCCGCCCTAAAGGTCTGTGAGCTTGATTATGATCCGGTGGCCAGGGTCTGCCGTGAATTGGCCACGCGGCGTTCCAGCATTCTGGATGACCTCGGAATCCTGATGAACCGGCACAGCGCGCTCGTATCCTATCTCCTCGTTTTGCTGCTGACACTTTGCGGGCGGATCGGCGTGCCGGGCGGGAATTTTTTGCAGGGCGGCGGAGGCGGGTCGGACCCCAGAGATCCAAAGGTATGGAGAACCTTGGCGACGAACATTCCCGCCATCAGCGGCATGTTCCCGCCCAACGTTTTGCCGGAAGAAATCATGAATGACCATCCGGACCGGTTGCGTGCCGTCCTGTGTTACGCCGCAAATCCCTTGCGTTCATACGCCGATACGACAGCCTATGAAAAAGCCTTTCAGAAGCTTGATCTCTTGGTCGTGGCCGACATCGTCATGAGCGAGACGGCCACCCTGGCCCATTATGTTCTTCCCTGTAAAACGGCTTTTGAGTCATGGGATGGAAACCCCGGTCAGGGCTTCTCGAAAGTTTACGCCCGGATGAGGTCTCCCGTGGTGGAAGCAGAAGGAGAGCAAAAAGAAAATGCCGAGATCTTCACCCTCCTGGCCGACGCGATGGGCCTCATTCCCCCCATTCCTGAATCCCTGTACGAGGCGGCACGAAGCGCAGACCTCAATGCATACGGTCAGAAGCTGGCGGAGTTTATGATGGCTTCCCCGGAAAATGCCGGCGCCGCGCACTTTATCATTGCGAAAACACTGGGTCCTGCGTTGGGCTCGACCCATTTGGCGAGCATTGTCCCCTTATTCCTGCAACTACCCAAATCCCGCCAGGAGGAAGCGGCAAAGGCGGGGTTTCCTGTAGGGCCGGACCAGGGCCTGTCCCTGTATCAGGCCATCATGAACCATCCGGAAGGGGTATTGGTCGGCATGCGCGATCCTGATAAGAACCTTGAGGCAAATATCTCAATCAAGAACAAGAAAATTCAACTTCATAATCCGGAAGTCGACGACTGGATTAAAAAAATAAACGCCGCCGATGAAGAAGAACAACTCAAACCCGATCCTGATTTCCCGCTGATTCTGATGGCGGGCAGGCACATCGACACGAACGCCAACACCGGCATGAGAGACCCCGCGTGGAACAAAGGCAGAAGAACGTGCACCCTGGCCATCCACCCCGCGGATGCGGAAGCGCTCGGCATCGTCGACAAACAGACGGTCAGGGTCGTCACGGAAGCGGGTGAGGAAACCATCGAGGCCGAAGTGACGCCTCATGCCCGAAAAGGCCATGTCGTCATGCCGCACGGCTTCGGTCTGGTCTATAACGGCGTTACATACGGCGTCAATGTCAACCGGTTAACAAAAAACACCAACCGGGACTTCGTCGGAACCCCCATGCACCGCTATGTCCCGTGCCGGGTGGAGGCGACATGAAGAAATGTAGAAAAAGCCGTCAACCGGGTCCATAAAATATGGGGTTAGAGAGGCTGGTATGCGCATTCAACAGAGAATCACTGAACCATGCGAACTGCTCGATGATAACGGGCTGCTCACCACGCCGGGCTACGCCACACAGGCCTTCTGGCGATATGACCGAAACAAAATAAAAGCGGGTTGGCATCGCATTAAGGAATGGGATTACTATGCGATCCTCGCGCCGGAAGGCGGCTTCGGCATAACTTTTACCGTGGCGGATCTTGGTTATATCGGGATGGCTGCCGTCTGTTGGCTTGATTTCAAAGAAAAAAGCTGCCGGCAGGTCGATACGATGTCGATCCTGCCGAAAGGGAAACTCGGCTTTCCCTCGACCCCCGATCTGGGCGGCGTATCCTTCAAGGATAAGAAACTAAGCCTCAAATACAGCAAATCCGGTCCGGAGAGGGTCATTCAGGTCGACGTTCCCGGATATACGGGGCTTCAGGGAGAACGGGGGCTGAAGGGGGAACTGGTTCTCTTCCAGGACCCGGTCATGGACAGCATGGTCATCGCCACCTCGTGGGCGGAGAATCGCCGGGCCTTTTATTATAATCAAAAGACGAATTGCATGCCCGCGCGGGGATTGATCACCCTGGGTAATAAGAGATACGAGTTTGATCCAAAATCGTGTTTCGGCGTCCTGGACTGGGGACGCGGATATTGGACCTATAAAAACAGATGGTACTGGGGATCAGCCTCCAGTTTGCTCGACGGCCATCCGTTCGGCTGGAATATCGGCTACGGTTTCAGTGATCGGACACCGGCCACGGAAAACATGCTGTTTTATAAAAATAAGGCCCACAAGCTGGAGGATGTTACTTTTCACCTGAATACGGACGACTACCTGGCCCCCTGGCAGTTTACCAGCAGCGACGGGCGATTTGAAATGGACTTTCGTCCCCTCATCGATCGCCGCAGCGAAACGGCTGTCCTGTTTATAAAAAGCATCCAGCATCAGGTTTTCGGGACGTTTACGGGCAAGGCGGTGCTTGACGATGGAACGACGCTGCAAATCAAGAATTTTCTTGGATTTGCGGAAGATGTGCTAAACTGGTGGTAAAATCGCAAAAAATAATTCTGATAAGGAGGGTTGTCATGTCCGCAGTTGAAGAGGCCAAAAAGGCCATGGAAGATTACTTTGCCGCTTTTAACGCGCAGGATGAGGAAGCGATCCGCAACCATTTTCATTTCCCGTTCAGTTGGATTATTAACACCCGCGTGCGGCCTGTTGCCACAGCCGCTGATTTTGAATCTCCCGTAAAAACACTGGTCGAGACCGAGGGCTGGCATCATAGTGTCTTTGATTATATCGAAGCGGTGCAGGTATGGGACAATAAGGTCCATTTCAAGCTGGCTTACAGCCGTTACAAAGCCGACGGCACCAAATACGTGACGCACGAGGCGCTCTGGGTCGTGACCAAAGTCAACGGCCGGTGGGGCATCTGCCTTATATCCTTGAATATTCCCAAAACCGGCTCATGACCTGACAGACAAGATTATTCTGATGGAGACTTTTTCGTTATTTATATTAATATGTTAACCGGTTAATGGGTTTTGCAAGGAATAACCTGTGCGCTGTCGATATGGGCGCATCGAGGCTTCATTGTCAAACAGGCGGGCAATCCCGCCTGTTTGAGCAACAGACACATCCTTAGAAAAACGTCATGGACAGGGCCTGGGCAATGCAGGCCGGTTTTTCCTGACCCTCTATCTCGATGGTGTGGGTTTGCGTCACGAGGATCCGGTTGCCCGGTTTTTCTTCCACGGCCGTAAGCACAATCCGGTCGCGTATTCTCGCGCCGGAAACCACAGGATTGATAAAGCGGACCCTGTCCAGACCGTAGTTGATGCCCATTGTGGCGCCTTCCATTTTCAGCGGAGCCTGGTAACTGAAAAACGGCAAATGGGAGAGGGTCAGGTACCCGTGGGCAATGGTTTGACCGAACGGTCCCTGGGCGGCTTTTTCCACATCCACATGAATCCACTGATGATCTTTCGTACTGTCGGCAAACTGATTAATCTGTTCCTGCGTTACCTGTGTCCAGTCGGAGAGAAAAATTTCTTTCCCGATGAACGGTTCCATATCTTTTATTACCGATGCTACAGACATGAGATATTTCTCCTTTCCATCTTTTATGTAAATGCATCATAGCTGATTTATGTGATTTGGACAATACCGTAATATATCCATTTTCTAATCAAACCCTTGAAAGGCAGTATAGAAAAAAGATATAGTGCCCCGTCAAATATATCGTGCAGAAGGAGAAGACGATGGATATTGCGGGTAAAGTAGTGGTTGTAACAGGCGGCGCCCTGGGAATCGGCGCGGCTTTATGTCGGCGGTTCGCCAAAGAAGGCGCTAAAGCCGTTGTGGTAGCGGATATTAATGAGGTTGCGGCCAAGGCCGTTGCTGAAGAAATTAAGGGTGCGGCTCTCTTATGTGATGTCAGCAGGGAAGAGGATGTGATCCGGCTGGTCCGCTTTACGGAAGAGACCTATGGTGCCGTCGATCTCATCTGCTCCAATGCCGGCATCATTGCCGTCGGCGGCGTGGAATGTCCGAATGACGAGTGGCAGCGCATCTGGGAAGTCAACGTTCTGGCCCATGTCTTTGTCGGCAGGGCGGCGATTCCGGGAATGATCAAGCGGGGCGGCGGGGCGATTATGATTACATCATCCGCGGCAGGACTCTTGAGCCAGATCGGCTCTTTACCCTATTCCGTGACCAAACATGCCGCCGTGGGATTGGCTGAAAATCTCTCGATCACATACGGTGATGAGGGCATCAAGGTGTTCGCCCTGTGCCCCCAGGCCGTTCGCACAGCCATGGCCGGACCGGACGGCGGCGTGGCCGCCGTTGACGGCCTGATGGAACCGGAGCAACTGGCCGAGGCCGTGATCGAGGGGTTAAGAAAGGAAGAATTCCTGATATTGCCCCATCCGGAGGTAAAGACTTACATGCAGAGAAAGACGGCCGATTATGATCGCTGGCTTCAGGGAATGCGGCGATTTCAAGCGCGCTTTATGTCGGGGGGGCCGCTTAAAAGGTAGACTTGCCGATACGCGCGCATCAGGCAGGAAATCGTTAAGGGGATAGGTAGGATCGGTAATGGATCCGTATTGGGCCTGGGTCTGTTTTTTCCACAGAATTAAATAGAACCGTCCCAATTTCGGAGGCGTTACCCCCGGCGTCGTCGGCAATCGCCTTGATTTTGGCCTTGTCAAGAAGGAAACGCGGACGAATTACGGGCGCCAGAAGGTGGTCAGGAATCCAGTTCAAACCCCCGTCGATAACAGCCCAGCAGTTTGAAAAATTCGGTTTTTTCTTTCAGGCCCTCCAGGATGTGTCGATGCTCGTTATGGCAGATGTCTATCTCTACGTCTGCATAGAAGAGATATTCCCAAGGCTTGTCCTGCCGGGGGCGGGATTCCAGCTTGACCAGATTGATGTTGTTTTCGGCAAATATCTTCAATGTTGCGTATAGAGATCCTGGTTTGTTGCCGACGGAATAGATCAGCGATGATTTGTTGTTTGGACCGTCCAGAAAAGGCGTCCTGGAAATGACGACGAAGCGGTTGAAATTCCGGGGGTTGGTTTCAATACCTTCCTTGAGCAGGGTCATTTGATACAGTTCCGCCATGTCTTTTCCTGCAATGGCCGCTTCAACGGGGTCATTGTTTTCCTTGACCCTCCGGACGGCCGTTGCGGAATCCTGAACCGCCACGACATCCCACTGAGGGTATTTGGCCAGAAATTCTCTGCATTGCTGAAAGACCTGCGGATGAGCATAGACTTTTTGAATGCTGTTCATGGCGGCGCCTTTGAATCCAATGAGGTTGTGAACGCTCTTCAAAGTCAGTTCACCCACAATCTTGAGATCGTATTCCAGCAGGAGATCGTAGTTCTCATGAAAGCTCCCCGTCAGGCTGTTTTCAACGGGAATGATCCCCAGGGCGCCCTCTTCGTTTTGAACGGCATCAAATATTTCTCTGGAGGATGAGCATGTCCGGCAGGGAATGTCGGTGCCGAAGAATTGTTCGGAGGCTTTGTGGCTGAATGAACCGGAAACACCCGTATAGACGACCCTGGGCGGAAGCCTGGTTGCCCCGCCGCGCTTCTTCATAACGGCAGCCTTTTCCAGGTAGGTGTAATCAAGTTGCTTGCCGACAACGGGAGCGATGACATAGAGGTCCCGCATGAGCTTTTCAAATTGTTCCGGGTAGAGGCTTTGAGGGCCGTCGGAGAGCGCCTTATCGGGTTCTGTGTGGACTTCGATAATAAGCCCGTCGGCGCCGGCAGCGATGGATGCACGGGCCATGGGGCTCACTTTTTCGCGAATGCCCGTTGCATGGCTCGGGTCAACGATGATGGGAAGGTGTGTGAGCTTCTTAATGACGGGAACGGCGGTGAGATCGAGGGTGTTCCGGGTGTAACGCTCAAAGGTGCGAATGCCCCGCTCGCACAGAATGACCTGGTCATTTCCTTCGGAAAGAATGTATTCGGCGGACATGAGCCATTCCTCGATGGTGGCCGAAAGGCCCCGCTTGAGAAGGACGGGTTTGCCGATGCGTCCCACGCATTTGAGCAGTTCAAAATTCTGCATGTTGCGAGCCCCGATTTGAACGACGTCCACATACTTCATCATCAAGTCCGCCTGGCCGGTTGAAGTCATTTCGGTGACGATTCCCATGCCCGTTTCTTCCCGGACCTCCGAAAGGATTTTGAGCCCGTCTTCGCCCAAACCCTGGAAAGCGTAAGGAGACGTCCGGGGCTTAAAGGCGCCGCCCCGGAAAAGGACGGCCCCATAACGACGCACGACCCGGGCAATGTCGAGGGTTCGCTTCCGGTCTTCCACGCCACAGGGCCCGGCAATCACGACGAGCCGGTCGCCGCCGATGGACACATCCCCCACCCTGATCACCGAGTCGGACGGGTGCATTTCACGGCTCACCAGCTTGTAGCCCTTGGATACAGGGAGCACCTTGGCCACCCCGGGAAGGGTTTCAAAGTAGCGGATATCTTTTTGAATTGTTCCCACGATGCCGAGAATGGTTTCCTCAACGCCTTCGATCTCTTTGATCCGGCAGTTTTCCGAACGCAGCAAGTCCATTAATTGCTCTTTCTCGTCGGGGCTGATCCCCTGCTTCAAAACAAGAATCACGACACATCCTCCTTCATTGTTTCATTTACAAAATAAAAAACCCCAAGGTGATTTCCTCGGGGTTTCAAACATTCTTCACCCCGGGCGGCGTCTGCGTCCACCCGGGATTGCTTTTTAAAACGATCAGCTATCCAGGCGGACTGCTTCTAAAAAAGAAAAAGCCAAAAAAACCTTTGTCTTTTGCCAAGCTGCTTTGCTTGTGTCCGCCTGACATAATTTCAGAGTATCCTTTTCCCATGACGTTCTTTCTGACGGTTTATTCTTTCACAACCGGTTTATCTTGAGGAACCTTATTAATTTTCTTTTAAGATAATGTCAATCTGAAAATTCGTAAAAGAAAAAGTCCTTAACGGAATTTTTTACATCTTGCAAATCGAGCGCTCGATCAAAACGAATACAACTTTTCGCCGGAGATGACGGTGAAGTTATTTTTTTGCAGGACATCGATGGCGGCATCGGGATCGCTGAATCGAAAGATGATGACGGCATTTTCTCCGCTTTTTTCCACGAAGGCGTATAGATAATCGACATTAATGTTCTGTTTGGCGATAACCTCCATAATGCTGTGGAGTCCGCCCGGCCGATCGGGAACCTCAACGGCGACGACGGTCGTGCGGCTGACGGTAAAGCCGTTTTGTTTGAGAATCGCTTTCGCGGCCTCAACGTCATTAACGATGAGGCGCAAAATGCCGAAATCCGATGTGTCGGCAAGAGATAATGTTCGGATATTGATGCCTGCATCTTTGAGGATTCTGGTTGCGTGCTCAAGGGTTCCCGGCTTATTTTCCAGGAATATCGATAACTGTTCAACTTTCATATGGTCGTTTCCTCCCTTTCATATCATGATCCGTCTGTCAGATTTGTCTTTTATCGAGAACCTGGGCTGTTTTCCCTTCGGCAAGCGGAAGCGAATTCGGCTCCACCAGTTTGATCTTTGCGGAAATGCCGAGGTAGTCCTTCATGTCCTTGGCGATCCGCCGTTCGATATTCTGCAGAACCCTAACCTCGCCGGAGTCGGAAAAGATTTTTTCATTCACTTCTACCTGGATTTCCAGGGTATCCATGGTGCCTGCCCTGTCTACGATGAGCCGGTATTTGGGTTCAAGTTCTTTTATGCCTGTGAGCACGGACTCGATCTGGGCAGGGAAGACGTTTACGCCCCGGATGCTGATGGCGTCGTCGCTGCGGCCCTTGATGCGGTCAATGCGGATGTGGCTCCGGCCGCATCGGCAGGGCTCTATAATGAAACGCGACAGGTCCCTCGTTCTGTAACGGATGAGGGGGAAAGCCTCTTTCGTCAATGTTGTGAAAACCAGTTCGCCTTGTTCGCCGGGGGGCAGAATGGCGCCTGTTTCCGGATGAACCATCTCGACAATGAAGTGATCTTCGAAAACATGCATTCCCTTGCGGCCTTCGATGCACTCGATGGAGACGCCGGGGCCCATGACTTCCGTCATGCCATAGAGGTCTAATGCCTTGATGCCGAAGGCGTCTTCAATTGCCTGGCGTATCTTGTCGGACCACGGCTCCCCGCCGAAGATGCCGACTCGCAGTTTCAGGGCTTTGAGATCGACGCCCATTTCCCGACCTTGCGCGGCCAGAGTGAGAGCATAGGATGGAGTGCAGCAAATGGCTGTCGGCCCGAAATCCTGGAGAATCATCAGTTGCCGCTTGGTATTTCCGCCTGATGTGGGTATGACGCTGGCTCCCAGTTTTTCAGCGCCGTAATGGACGCCGAGGCCGCCCGTAAAAAGGCCGTAGCTGAAGGCATTAAGGATGATGTCGTTCTTCGTCAAACCGGCGGCGACAAAGCATCTTGTCATGAGTTCTGACCAGGTTTCGATGTCGCGCTTCGTGTATCCCACAACCGTGGCGCGGCCTTTCATCCCGGATGAGGCGTGGAGCCTGACGATATTGCTCATGGGCACGGCGAACAGACCGAAGGGGTAATTATCCACAATATCCTGTTTTGTTGTAAAAGGGACACGGCCAATGTCGGCAAGGCTCTTAATGTCATCCGGCCGGATGCCCGCTTTATCGAAGGTCTTTTTATAAAAACCCACGGTGTGATAAGCCCGTTGCAAAACCTGCTGCAACCGTCTGACCTGCAAGGTTTCCAGTACTTCACGGGGTAGTGTCTCGAAATCCTCATTATAGATCATGGATAATGCCTCCCTTTTTTGTTGTGAGTATATCAAAAGATTATCATAAGGGCAATATGGATGAGCGCGTCGGAACAAATGAAATTTCTCTTTTGCGGAAATCGACCGAATATGTTAGCAGATTTACATCAATAATATTTTAACAGATTGCACCGGACGAGAATCATGAAGCTGACCATAAGCAGAAAATTAATACTGAGCTATCTGGCCATGGCGCTTTTAACCATTTTAGCCAGCGCGTATGCCGCAATCAGCCTGCAAGAATTAAATGGATTGGCTTACACGATCATCAACAGGGATTTTTTTGTCCTGGAAACCAGCCGGAAGATGATTGACGGCCTGTTTTCCCAGGAAAGCGCTGAAAAAAAATATTTGATTCTGAAAGATCCGTCTATCGCCGATATTTTCTGGACGAGAAGCGGTGAGTTTAACAAGGGGTTAGAAGGACTCAAAGGGATTCATGTTCCTGCAGTGAAGGATAAGATTGTCGAGATATCCAAAAAACATGATCAATATAATGTCCTTTTTACTGAAGAAACTTCATTGATTAAAGAAGGTCTGGTTCAAGATGCGACCGTCAAGTCCGATACAGAGGGGAAAAAACTGATTGAGGCGACTATATTTTTATTGCGCGCCATTCAACAGCAAGCGGAAAAAGACATCGATGCGAACATGAATTTAATAAAGGTTCGCGGACTCAGGGCGTCCCGCATGACCGCGATACTGAGCGTCATCAGTCTTCTGACCGGTTTCGGACTGGCATTGTTGATTACCTACGATATTTCCAAACCCCTTAAGAAGCTTGAAAAAGCGACAGGTCTTATTGCCCAGGGTCAGTTTGATCATGATCTCAATATCAGGAGGCGCGATGAAATAGGTTCCCTGGCCGGCGCCTTCAGCGTCATGACCGACCGCCTCAAGGAACTGGAAGCCCTGAATCTGGACGCAAGTCCCCTGACGGGTCTTCCCGGCAATCTGGCCATACAGCTGGAGATAGAAAAGCGCCTTTCAACTCGCCGCATGTTTTCTCTGTGTCATGTCGATCTTGATAATTTTAAGCCTTTTGCCGATCGGTATGGTTATGCCTGGGGCAGCGAAGTGATCAAAGAAGTGGGCAATATTATTATGGACAAAATAAGAATATGGGGCAAGGGTGATGACTTTGTCGGCCATATCGGCGGGGATGATTTCATCCTCGCATCAACACCGGATCGCGCAGAAAAAATATGTCAACAGGTTGTGAAGGATTTTGATCAGCGAATCAATCAATTTTACAACGAAAAAGACCGGCAAAAAGGATTTATTGTCGGAAAGGACAGGCAAGGCATACAACAAAAATTTCCGTTAATTACGATTACCATTGCCATCGTCAGCGATGATGGGTCGCGTTTTAACAACCCTCTCGATATGGCTGAGAAAGCGGCGGAGTTAAAAGAACGCGCAAAAGCCCTGCCGGGCAGCAACTGTCTGAAACAGGAAGATATAGAAAAGCTTCAGGCAGCCGATCAACCCAGCCTGTTTTAGCCTGTATAAGGAGGAGGATTTTACTGCTCGTTCTCATGCTGTAAAACGGCAAAGAAAAATAAGAACTTGACATTTGCAGGGTGACTTGTGGTAAATGGAAAAATCTCAAAGTATCGCATACATAAACCGTAAAATTGATTAATATCATAAGAGAAAGAATGGGTGCCCCGTGGAATTGACGCAATTTAAAGAATTAGAAGATAAAATTAACAGCATGGTCCATGAATATTCTGTGATAAAAAAAAGGAATCATGACTTAGAAGAACAATTGAAAAAGAAAACTGGGGAATTAGAGGAGATCAATAATAAAATAAAAGAACTGATGGAAGAAAGGGATGCTGTAAGCACAAAGGTGGACAGGTTGCTCATCCTGTTGCAGGATGTTAATACAGCGCAATAATGCTTGAAGGATTTGCCTTTGAAAGAACGCTTTTGTATCAACATATTGGGACAGGAAATTTCGGTCTTAAGCGATTCAGGGGATGAGCATGTAAGAAAGGTTGTAGATTATATTAATGAAAAGGCGGAAGGGATCGGTAAAGAATCTGGAAATATGACGACTTTGAATATTGCTATATTAGTTGCGCTGAACATTGCCGATGAATATTTCAAGGCTAAACAGGTCGAAGAAGAACTTTGTAGTCAATTAGAGAGTAGATCGGAACGATTAATTAACCTTATTAAAGATATAAGTTAAGAGATAAGTTAATTATACAGTTCCCTGCAAATGTACGCGGTAATCGTTCGTTGATGATGCCGATGCGATTATGTTGATTGCAGGACTCTTATTTCACCGGACATGTTATCTCCGGTGACTTGGACCTTTTTCCTTCCAGCAGCTTTCCGTTTTTTCACCATTTATCAAACAGGTTCTTATAATGAAGCTGTTCTTTATGATTAAGCTTTAATATAAATGATTAAGGGGGTGTAAAGACTTTGACATATACAATAATGATGACCATCTGGATGATCATGGGTTCCATGGTTATTGGTGTGGTGTTAGGTTACATTATCAAACAGAGAGTGTCGAGAAAGAAATTGGAGTCGTCGGAAAGCCTCTCTGCGAGGATCATTGATGAATCCAAAAAGGAAGCGGAAACCATCAAAAAAGAAGCCATGCTTCAAGCAAAGGAAAGTCTTCTCAAGATAAAAACAGAGTTTGAAAAAGACTCGGCCGATAAAAAACAGGAATTTGATGCTATAGAAAAAAGAATTCGCTCAAAAGAGGAAAATCTGGAAAAAAGAAGTGAAGTATTGTCTCAGAAAGAGGCGGCTTTTGACAATAGAGAAAAAGGCCTCATCAACAAGGAAAATCAACTTAACGAAAAAAATGACAAGATAAACCGGATGATTGAAGAACAAAAAGAACTGCTGGAAAGGGTTGCCGGCATGTCTCAGGAGGAAGCAAAGGCGCAGCTGATGGCAACCATGGAAACGGCCGCAAAGCATGACGCGGCGCTTACCATACGCAAGATCGAGGATGAAGCCAAACGGACGGCGGATAAAAAATCCCAGGAGATTATTGCCTATGCTATTCAGCGCTATGCAGGCGATTTCGTCGTGGAAAATACGGTATCGGTCGTCAATCTGCCCAGCGATGAAATGAAAGGCCGGATTATCGGCCGGGAAGGCAGGAACATCCGGGCCATTGAGGCTGCGACAGGAATAGACCTGATTGTCGACGACACGCCGGAAGCGGTTGTCCTGTCCAGTTTCGATCCCATCAGACGGGAAGTGGCAAGAATCTCCATGGAGCGATTGATAACGGACGGGAGGATCCATCCGGGGCGTATCGAAGAAATAGTCAAAAAGGCCAAAGAGGAAGTTGATACCATCATCCGGGAAACGGGTGAGCGAGTCTCTTTCGATCTGGGGGTTCATGACATTCATCCGGAAATCATCACCCTTATAGGCAGTTTGAAATTCCGAACGAGTTTTTCCCAGAATGTCCTGCAACACTCCATAGAAGTGGCGCATCTCATGGGTATCATGGCTGCGGAATTGAAGATGAACATCAAGGAAGCCAAGAGGGCGGGGCTGCTTCATGATATCGGAAAGGCCGTCGATTTTAAGATTGAGGGAACCCATGCGGAGATCGGCGCCGATTATGCCCGTCGTTTTGGTGAATCGCCGAGGATTGTCCAGGCCATCCAGACGCACCATGAGGACAGCCGGACAAATTCCCTTTTGGGGGTTTTGGTGCAGACGGCCGACACGCTGTCCGCTGCCCGTCCCGGTGCCCGCAGAGAGATGCTTGAGACTTATGTGAAGCGCCTGGAAGGGCTCGAAACCATTGCTAACTCCTTTAAGGGCGTGGATAAGTGTTTTGCCATTCAGGCCGGCCGTGAAATCAGAATCCTTGTGGAGAATGAAAAGATCTCGGACAACGATGCCGTTATGCTTTGCAAGGATATCGTAAAGAAGATTGAAGCGGAAATGACTTATCCTGGTCAAATCAAGGTCACTGTGATTCGGGAAACCCGGTTTTCGGATTTTGCCAGATAGAAAGTCTGAATAATGAAAATTTTTTTTATCGGCGATATTATCGGCAAACCGGGCCGGAGGGCTGTTGCTGCCCTGCTTCCCAAGGTCATTGAGGACTATGGGATTCATTTTGTCATCGCCAATGCCGAAAATGCCGCTGCCGGTTTTGGTGTTACGAAAGATGTGGTTGAGGAATTATTTGCCAGTCGTATAGACGTGTTGACATCGGGCAACCATATCTGGGACAAAAAAGAAATTGAGGATTTTATCGATGATTACGGATCGCTGCTGCGACCGGCCAATTATCCGGCAACCGTGCGGGGGCGGGGCAGTGTTGTTATGCCCACGTCCTTCGCTGCCGATCTGGGCGTGATGAATCTCATGGGGCGCGTTTTTATGCTTCCCCTTGAATGTCCCTTTCGTACGGCCGATAAAGAACTGGCTAAGTTGAATCAAAAAACCAAGGTGGTTATCGTTGATATACATGCAGAAGCGACATCGGAAAAGCAGGCCCTCGCGTGGTATCTGGACGGTCGCGTCAGCGCCGTTTTAGGGACCCACACACACGTCCAGACAGCCGATGAAGGCATTCTGCCGGGCGGCACAGCCTATATCACCGATGCAGGCATGACGGGGCCTTTTGATTCTGTCATCGGCATAAATAAAGAGACGATTCTAAAGCGCTTTTTGAGTCAAGTGCCGATGAAATATGATGTTGCCAAAGACAATGTCCGGATGCAGGGCGTCGTCATAAAGATCGACGAAATAAGCGGTAAAAGTTTAAGCATTGAAAGAATCAATATAAAAATGATGAATTGATGGGGAGATAAACAAAGTTGACGGAAAACGTATACGACACTTTTTGGGAAAGAGGCTTTTTAGAACAGGTGTCTGATGAGGCGGCGCTCAGGGAATTGCTTGGGAAAGGCCCGGTGACCGGCTACATCGGCTTCGATCCGACGGCGACGAGCCTCCATATCGGAAGTCTCGTTCCCATTATGTCACTGGCCCATATGCAGCGAGGCGGACATTTTCCTATCGCCCTTGTTGGAGGCGGTACGGGTTTAATCGGCGATCCCAGCGGCAAGACGGAAATGAGACAAAGTCTGACGTATGAACAAATAGAATATAATGCCCACTGCCTGCAGAAACAACTTTCACGATATATTGACTTCGGCGAAGGGAAGGCTGTTTTGCTGAATAATGCAACATGGTTGACCCGGCTCAACTACATTGATTTTTTGCGGGATATCGGCCGGCATTTCAGCGTCAACAAGATGCTGTCTGCCGAGAGTTACAAAATGCGCCTCGAGAAGGGGCTGAGCTTTATTGAATTCAACTATATGTTGCTCCAGTCCTATGACTTCCTGTACCTGTTTCAGAGCCATGATTGCATCCTGCAGATGGGCGGCAACGATCAGTGGGGCAACATGGTGTCGGGCATTGATCTGATCCGCAGAATCGAAGGTAAACAGGCCTACTGCATGACATTCCCTTTGATGACGACCTCAACGGGGAGTAAAATGGGCAAGACGGAAAAAGGGACGGTGTGGCTCGATGCGAACCTGACCAGTCCCTATGAATATTATCAGTACTGGATTAATACAGACGATGCGGACGTAGAGCGGTTTCTCGCCATATTTACCTTTCTGCCCATGGAAGAGATCTGGCAGGTGAAAAAACTGAAGGATCAGGAACTCAACATGGCAAAAACGATCCTGGCTTATGAAGCGACGAAAATAACCCATGGCGAGGAGGCTGCTATTGCGGCCTGGCAGGCGGCTGTTGAGGCGTTCCATATCAAACCGGTGGATGCGCTGCTCATGCCGTCCAGTACGATTTCCCGAGGTGGATTTGAGGAAAATGCTGCAGCTATCCCGTCGGTTGAAAAACCGAGAAGTTTGTTCGCAGCAACGATTCCCGCGTTCAAGTTATATTATGAAACGAATCTTTGTGCGTCCTTGAGTGAAGCCAAGCGTCTTATTGCTCAGGGAGGCGGGTACGTCAACGATGAACAGATACAAAATTATGATGAACCGATCGGGTTAAAGCATATCAACGACAGGGGCGAAATACGCCTGAGAAAAGGGAAAAAGAAGCATTTAGTAATAAATGTAAAATAATTAAAATTTTTTCTTGACACATTAAACCAGAAAAGGTAGAAGCTGCCCTCGTTCTTTTGAAACGGAATAAACAAAAACAGGGCGGCTCTAAATAGCGCTTGACTTTTTGACGGTAACAGCTATAAACTACCTTTCCTCATTCGATAATAAAATGAGAAGAATTTGAAAATAGTTCTTGACAACGGAAATTGTTTCGTTTATATCTACCGGCTCGTTTCTAACGGTTCTTTGGAAATTGAATAGAGAGATAATTGATTTGTGGGTCCTTTTTTCAATAACAAAAAAGATAAGAGATGAAAATCTCTAATAGGATTAAAACTGGAGAGTTTGATCCTGGCTCAGAACAAACGCTGGCGGCGTGCCTAACACATGCAAGTCGTACGAGAAAATCGGCTTCGGCCGGTGAGTAGAGTGGCGCACGGGTGAGTAACGCGTGGATAATCTGCCCTTAAGCCAGGAATAACCTGCCGAAAGGTGGGCTAATACCTGATAATACTATTTTCACTCCGGTGGGATAGTCAAAGATAGCCTCTATTTATAAGCTTTCACTTAAGGATGAGTCCGCGTACCATTAGCTAGTTGGTAGGGTAATGGCCTACCAAGGCCATGATGGTTAGCTGGTCTGAGAGGATGATCAGCCACACTGGAACTGAGACACGGTCCAGACTCCTACGGGAGGCAGCAGTGAGGAAT
>JAFGHS010000139.1 GCA_016930075.1 Deltaproteobacteria bacterium | reverse complement strand
GCGGGAGGCGAAGTGTTTGATATGTTCGCTGATCTGCGCCGGGCAGGAAAGACCGATGCAACGGTAGGCCGCTTCGCCTTCGATTCGGACGACGGCGGCGCCGCAGGCGGGACCGTCCGGTGTGAGACCGGGGCAGGTCAGAGGCATGACGAATTTTCTCTCAGCGCCGGTGCGTTTCGCTTCAACGACCTTGACGACCTCCGGAATAACATCCCCGGCCCGCTGGATAATGACCGTGTCGCCGATGCGGATGTCTTTTTTATCGATCTCATCCTGATTGTGGAGGGTCGCCCGGCTTACCATGACGCCGCCCACGTTGACGGGCTTCATGACAGCCACGGGCGTCAGCGTTCCCGTCCTGCTCACGGACACCTGAATGTCCACGATTTCCGTCGTCGCCTGCATGGCCTCGAATTTACAGGCCACAGCCCAGCGGGGGCTGCGGGAGAGGGCGCCGAGACGCTCCTGAAGGCTGAGGCTGTCCACCTTGATCACAACACCGTCGATTTCGTAGGGGAGGTCTTTTCTTTTGTCCCTCATGCGGTTGTAATAGTCGATGCAGGCTTGAATGTCCCGTGCCTGTTCGATCATCGGATTGACGGGGAATCCCCAGTCTCCCAGCGTCCGGAGGAGTTCCTCATGGGTTTTGAATGCCGTGCCGGAAACCTGACCCAGGGCATAACAAAAAATGTTCAGGGGCCTTCCGGCGGTAATCCGGGAATCCAACTGCCTGAGCGACCCGGCGGCGGCATTCCGGGGATTGGCGAAAGGCGGTTCGCCTGCTTCGATCCGGCGCCGGTTCAATTGACGGAACGCATCGCTTGCAATATAAATTTCTCCCCTTATTTCGACGGATGACGGAACGGGCGCCAACAGTGTTTCCCTGAGGACCAGGGGGATGGAACGGATGGTCCTGATGTTTTGGGTGATGTCTTCACCGACCTGACCGTCGCCCCGCGTCGATCCTGTAACGAGGCGGCCGTTTTCGTAGAAGAGATTGACAGCGACGCCGTCGATTTTCGGTTCCACAACATAACGGACGGCATCGCTTTGTTCGAGAAGCCTTTTGATCCGCTCGTCAAATTCGATGATGTTCTCTTCCGAAAAGGCGTTTGCCAGGCTGAGCATGGGATAACGGTGGCTGACGGTATTGAATTTATCCAGGGGTGCGGCCCCGACGCGCCTTGTCGGGGAGTCTGCCAGATCGGGGTCGGGAAACCGCTCTTCCATTGCCGCCAGTTCCCGCATGAGCCCGTCGTACTCGGCATCGGCGATTTCCGGGTCGTCGAGCTGGTAATAACGCCGGTTGTGATGGGCGATCAGTTCCCGCAGTTCGGCGATTCTTTTAAAGGCTGTTGGCTGATCCATGGACGGGTCACTTCACCAGTTTCAGTTTGGCTTTTCCTTTGGATGACGCTTTCGGAGCTTTCGGCGCTTCCGTTTTCCTGTTTCCGGCATTCATGATCTGTTCGTTGAAAATATGATTCTTGACGCGGACGCTGTTGATGATAAAGAAAATGACGACGGCTTTCTCCCACTCTTTCGATGTGTCGAAATGCTCCATCCTGTCTTTATATTTTCCCCACAAGCCTGCAAGCGAGGCCTCGTCCAAGTCCAGTATCCTATCCGCAATTTTATTCAGAGCCGATTCTATCATGTCTTGTTGTTTTGCTCCTGTCCCGGCCATGTTTTTTATTTGCCGCAGGCGCATTTAATACCATCGACCCAACGCCTGTGCAAGCAAATCCTGACGGGTTTTCCATCCCAATAATCCAAATAATGCTTGTCTTTTTGTCTTTGATGGATATAATCCTTTTGCTGACTTCAGGAGGACGGGCGTTGAAAATCGGAGTGATCTCGGATACGCATCTTGACTGCCGGAACCAACGGCTCAAAGATATTTCCAACAAATATTTTTGCGACTGCGACCTGATTCTGCACGCCGGCGATCTGATTGATGCGGAGGTCCTTCAGGTTTTCGGGAATAAAAAGGTCAAGGCGGTTTACGGGAATATGGACCTTCCGTCCGTCAGAAGAATCATTCCCGAAAAGATGATCCTCGACATCAACGGCTTCCGGGTCGGCCTCATTCACGGGTGGGGCGGTCCTCACGATATTCAGGACAGGATATTGAAGGTTACGGGGCATGTGGACTGTCTGGTGTACGGCCATACCCATGAGGCGGCAAATGAAGTCAGAGACGGGGTTTTGTTTTTCAATCCCGGTTCGCCCACGGATAAACGCTTTGCGAGACACAGGACGATCGGCATCCTGACGATTGATCACAGCGTGAAAGGCGAGATCATTATACTTCAGGAATAATTCATATTAAGGTCCGGTTGGTTTCATGGAGACAATCATTTCACCTTGGCGGATGGCCTATATTACAGGTAAAAAACCTGACGGCTGCATATTCTGCAAAAGTTCCATCAGAAGCGAAGAACTGATTCTTTTTGAGGGGGAAACGGCGTTTATCATGATGAATCGTTATCCCTATACGTGCGGTCATCTGATGATCATTCCCACAAGGCATGTCAGCGTGCTGGAGGATCTTTCCGCTGAAGAAAGCAGCGAGATATTCCGTCTCGTCGGCGTTTCCATCAGGATTTTGAAGAAAGCCATGCAGCCGGACGGCATGAATATCGGCATGAACCTGGGCAGGGCGGCAGGCGCCGGCGTGGATGATCATATCCATATGCACATCGTTCCCAGGTGGAGCGGAGACACCAACTTCTTAAGCGTCGTCGGCGACGTGCGCGTTATCCCGGAGGATGTGTCCGAAACATGGGAGCGCCTTGTGCCCTATTATAGAAAATACTTGTCAGGAGAACCCATATGAAGGTCATTTTTACTGTTATCCTTGTCCTTTTTGTTATGCTGATCATAGCCTTTTCTTTAGACAATACAGCGCCCGTGCAACTGTACTTCTTCGGTCTTATTGAAAAAATTACAATACCCACCTATATGCTGATTTTTTTCACATTTCTTTTAGGCGTCATCTTTACGGGATTCATGGGGATTATCGAGAGATTCCGCTTAACCAGAACGATTGCCCGTTTAAATAAAACGATCCGGGAACTCCGGCGTGAGTTGAGCGCCTTCCAGCAGCCGCCCGTCATTGAAGAGACGAAAAGCGCAGGGCAGCAAAACCAGCCTTAATGACCCGTAAAAAAGTGAAATAAAATGGTTGCCGTTCCAAAAGCACACCCAAAATGGATATGCCGCAGCCGTTCCCGGAATTGCACAGAAGGGCATCGCGCATGGGAAAAAGACCTTCAGGAGTGATCGCTGATGAAAGCCGGAGATAAAGGGCATGTCGGAAAAGAAAATAAAAAGCATGTCGAAAGCATTTGGGCTAAAGAGGTTAAAAGTAACGGCGGCCGGTCTTTAAACGCCATCATCGGCAGTTCGCCGATTCCCGCCTTTATCATCGGCAAGGATCATCTGGTGATCTTCTGGAATAAGGCTCTGGAGGAATTAAGCGGCATCAGTGCCCAAGAAGTTGTCGGTACGGATCAGCAGTGGCGGGCGTTTTACAAGTCGAAGCGGCCCTGCATGGCGGACTTGCTCATTGATAATCTGCATGATGCCGTGCCGCAATGGTATGAAGGGAAGTATATCAAATCCAAGTTAATCGACGAGGCGTATGAGGCAACCGACTTCTTTCCCGAATTAGGTGCAAAAGGGAAGTGGCTTCGTTTTACGGCCGCCGTTATCCGTGATTCCGATCAGGAGACCGTTGCATCCATTGAGACGCTGGAAGACATTACGGAAGCCAAAATCGCAGAAGCGGCGCTGCTCAGAGCCCATGAAAATCTCGAGTCGAAGGTTAAAGACCGGACCCGTGAATTGGCAAAAGCCAACAAAGCCCTGAAGGAAACGACGGATCATCTTTCCCTGATCCTCGAATCTCTGCCCATCGTTTCATACACCTGTACGGCAGACGGTTATTTCCGGACAACCTTTGTAAACAACAGCATTCAGGACATAACGGGCTATACGCCGCAGCAATTTACCAAAGACCCCTTTTTCTGGCAGGAGCACATCCATCCCGACGATCGGGATGATGTGCTTGCGGAACTGGAAATGGTGAATCTGAAGGGGACTTATCGCTTCGAATATCGTTTCCAGGCGGCAGACGGTTCCTATCGATGGTTTTCCGACCACCGCCGTCTCATTACGACAACAAAACCGACCAGGCATTACATCATCGGCGCCTGGCAGGATATTACCGAAGAGCGGCGCATCCGCCGGGAAGGGGAGTTGCGCCTCCAGCAAATGATCCAATCCCACAAATTGACGGCTCTGGGCGAGGTGGTGACGGGCGTTGCTCACGAGATCAACAATCCCGTCAGTTTCATCGCCAATAATATCCCCCTTTTGGAAGAAATGTGGTCCACCGTCGAACCCATTCTGGCCAGCAACGGCGCATCTCATCCGGATTGGAGCGACCGGGGGGTGAGTTACGTAGAAGTATGTGACAACATGAAGGAAATCATCGAGGAATTCAAAATCGCCTCCCTCCGGATCAAACGCGTCATCGCCGGTCTGAAGGAGTTTGCCAGGGCCGATGAAACGGCGCCGATGAAGACGGTGAAGATCAGCGAAGTGATCAACGGCGTGTTGATCATTGTTGGCGCCCAGATAAGAAAAACGGTCTCCCGCATCGACCAGTATATCGATCAGAACCTGCCGCCCATCCCGGGACATTTTCAGAAGATCGAGCAGGTGATTGCAAACCTCCTGATCAATGCCCATCAATCCGTACCGGCCGACAGGAAAGGGAAAATCACCATCACCGCCCGATACCTGAGCCATCATAAGGCGATTGTCATCGAAATCGAGGATAACGGCAACGGCATGGATAAAGACATCCTGGACCATATCTTTGAACCTTTCTTTACAACCCGCAGGGATATGGAGGGAACCGGTCTGGGCCTTTCCATTTCATACGGGCTGGTGAAGGAGCACCACGGCGTTATCGGCGTTCTTTCCCGTCCGGGAATCGGCAGCCGGTTTTCCGTGTATCTTCCCGTAAACGGCGATAAACTCATGGACATCAGGCCGGCTATCCTTTGCATCGATAATGATACGGGCTATTTGAACAATATCATGATGCAGTTTGTCGATGCGGCGGAATGGAATTACCGTCCTGACACGGAAGTTGACGACATCGTCGCATATCTGGAGGACCATCCGGAGGTGGATGTCGTTCTTTCGGAAATAAACCTGCCGTCCTTGAGCGGTTGGGAGCTTGCAAAAAGGATCAAGGAGCGGTTTCCCCTGATCTTTGTCGTTTTGTATTCGGCGGATCAAGCGGCCTTGACCCCGGAAGACGAAGAAATCCCAAGACCCGATTACGTTCTGAAAAAGCCCTTTAGCATGATGCAGCTGCAAACCTGGATCCGTGAAGCGGGAAGGCAGAGATTATGAAAATTCTGATTGTTGACGACGAATCGATCGCCCTGAATTCGGTCAGGCGTCTGTTGAGATGGCGGGGCATGAAAAATGTCGATATTTGCGACAACGGCAAAGAAGCCGTCCGCATGATCAAGGAAACGGATTATGACATTGTCCTTCTCGACATGCTGATGCCGGAAATCGACGGTCTCCAGGTCCTCGAATCGACCAAGCCCTTCCGTCCCTATACGGAGTTTGTCGTTCTGACGGCGGTGGACGACATTCCCACAACCGTCAAAGCGATTCGTCTCGGCGCCTACGACTATCTTGTCAAACCTGTCGAAAACGATCTCCTTTTTCTTGCCATCAACCGCGCTTACGAGCACCGCGGTCTCCTCATCGGCCTGACCGTTTCGGTGGAAAAAGACCGGCAGGAGGTGCCTGCCGCATTTTCAGACACGATCACACAGTCTCCCCAGATGATCTCCCTCCTTTCTTATGCGCAAATCATGGCAGGCAGCGGAAATCCCGTTTTGATTACCGGGGAGTCGGGGACGGGAAAGGAACTCGTTGCCAGAGGGGTTCACCGGGCGGGAAACACGCCGAAGGGGCCGTTTATCGCCGTCAATGTCAGCGCCATTCCGGCAACGATGTTTGAAAGCCAGTTTTTCGGCCACGCCAAAGGGGCGTTTACCGGCGCCGACCAGCCGCATCAGGGTTTTTTTGAACAGGCGGACGGCGGCAGCCTTTTCCTTGATGAGATCGGCGAGCTGCCGGTGGGTCTGCAATCGAAATTGCTCCGCGTGCTGGAAGAAAAGACTTTTTATCCTTTAGGGGCTTCCAAACCGATATGGGTCGACGTCCGGGTCTTATCGGCTTCCAACAGAAATCTCGACAAGGCCTGTCAGGAAGGCGCCTTCAGGCTGGACTTGTTCTACCGGCTCAAATCGGCCCATATTCACTTGCCGCCCCTCCGGGAACGAGCCGGTGACATTCCCCTCCTGGCTGCCCATTTTTTAAAGCTTGCCTGCGGGCATTATCAAAAAGACATCCGCGGCTTTTCGTCCGAAGCCATGGATATTATGAATGCCGGCGACTATCCGGGCAATATCCGGGAATTGTCCCAGATTATTGAAAACGCCGTCATTCTGGCGGAATCGGATACAATCTATCCGCATCATCTCGGCATAACCCCATCGCCCAGTTCTTCTTCGGCAAGGCATCTGTGCACGCTTAAGGAAAACGATGAAGAACATCTCGTTTTTGTTTTGAGGAGCGCTCAAGGCGATCGGCGCCGCGCCGCACAGATTCTGGGAATCACGGTAAGGCAGCTCCAGCGCAAAATCGCCGCCATGAAGCAAGGCCCGAAGAGGAATTCAATCCTTGATGATTGCGATAAAGGTCGATAAACGCCGCGAATCTTTCTTAGATGACGCCGCCGGCGACCTGGTTTCCTTCACCGACCAGAGCGGTCGGCAAATGAAACTTATGACCATACCCAAGAATTCCCTGACGTGGAAGACCACGTTTCTTATAGTTCAGACACGAATAGGCAACATTTTATGAAGTCAGAATTGACGCCCTCGTAAAAAGTCGCAATGCAGCGTTCATGTCATTTCGATCCCGCATTTTGCGGGGGAGAAATCCTGAAATCATTAAAGATTTCTCGTCGTCCCGCTTCAGCGGGACTCCTCGAAATGACAGAATTC
>JAFGHS010000138.1 GCA_016930075.1 Deltaproteobacteria bacterium | reverse complement strand
TTCACCACGGTCCCATCGTCTAGTGGTTAGGACGCTGGCCTCTCACGCCGGAAACCGGGGTTCAAGTCCCCGTGGGACTACCAATTATTTCAATAGCGCATAAGTACAAGCAGAGAGTTTAAATTTACGTTTATCCCGCCATTGCAAGGCGCGGAGCACCGTGGCGATTTCTTATATTATCGGACGCTTATGAGATTGCTTCGCTTCGCGTGCCATGACAAAAGAAACGTTTTTCAAAGGTTTTTACGCTATCACCCTATGCCGCCGGACTCAAAATTAGATAAATATCTTGGAATATGGTATACATCGGTGAAAATTCGGATCAGGGCTGCGTGAAGGTTTATTTCGTCGGTCCCTTTTATGGCTCCTGTATTTTGTTCGAGTTGGGCCATGGGAATCATCAGTATGTGCTCGTCTGCGGTCACGATAAATCGTACTTATGGGTTCTGGCCGGAGAAACGAGAATGAAAGAAGGTGTCAAGAAGATCCTCACAGCAAAGGCCGCCGCATCGGGTTTTGATACATGGAAATTGATAGCTGTCGATCAGAACTAAAAGAAAGGGGGCATCATCCATGATTGATAAAATTAAAGATATCATTGAAAAGAAGGATTCCTGCATTTTGGCAACCGTCTCCGGGAAAGACCCGCATTGCTCTCTTATGTCCTATGTCGCAAATGAAGATTGTCGTGAAATCTATATGATCAGTTTGAGAGGATCAAAAAAATACCGGAATATGATGAATAACGATTCTGTAAGTCTCCTCATCGACACAAGGGAAGATAATGTGGGCCGGAAGCGCGAAAATATCAAAGCTCTAACCGTGAAGGGCAATTTTCAGCATATGGGGGATAAAACAAAAAGGCTTACGATTCTTGAGAAACTGCTTAGCAGACACCCGCATCTGAAAGATTTTGCCCATAGTGATGAATTGGAAGTATTTCAGGTGAATGTGAAATCCGTTGAGCTCCTGGAAGGCGTGTCTAATGCTTACTTTGAGGAATTGGATTGACGAATATCCGGCATCTTTGAGGGAAGGTTATGATGAATCCATACTTGCATAGCATAAAGGGAGGTGCAGCGGTGATGTCGATTATGACAATAATGGCCGTTCTTTTTTCAGGCTGTGCGGCAAAGCTGCCTCCGCTCAAGACCGCTAAGTCGGTCAACATCCAGCGTTTCATGGGCGACTGGTATGTCATTGCGAACATCCCGACCTGGATCGAGAAGGGAGCGCATAACGCTGTCGAGTCCTACCGGCTTGATAAAGACGGCACGATCGCCACGACCTTTACCTTCCACAAAGGCGCTTTTGACGGACCCCTCAAGACATACAAGCCGCGTGGCTTTATCGTTGATGCGACCGACAACGCCGAGTGGCAGATGCAGTTTATCTGGCCCTTTAAGTCTGAATATCTCATTACCTATCTGAATGAAGACTACACCCGCACCATCATCGCCAGAAACAAACGCGATTACGTATGGATTATGGCGCGCACGCCCGCCATTCCGGAGGAGGACTATGCCGCACTGGTAGCCGAGCTGGGTAGGCAGGGATACGACATAGCATTATTGCAGAAGGTCCCACACCGATAGTTGGATAAGAGCAGGTAGTCAATCAAAGAAACATAACGGGAGAAGTATGATGCCTTCGTAAAAAGTCAAATTATGTCATTTCGAGTAGTCCTGCTGAAGCGGGACGACGAAAAATCTATAACGATTTCAAGATTTCTCCCCCGCAAAATGCGGTGTCGAAATGACATTACTGATGTTCTGCGACTTTTTACGAGGCCATCAAGTTTGATTATTTCATAAAGGAGGAAGATTGATGATGAAGCTGGTTTATCTTTATCTCCTGACCCTGCCCGTGTTCTTCGGGATCGATATGCTCTGGATCGGGGTCCTGGCGAAGGGTTTTTACCGCAACAACCTGGGGCATCTCCTCCGGCCGGACATCAACTGGGCCGCCGCCCTGATTTTTTATTTCCTTTACATCGTCGGCATCCTGATTTTTGCCACCCTGCCGGCCCTGGAAAAACAATCCCTGCGCCAGGCAGTCGTTATGGGTGCTCTGTTCGGTTTTTTCGCTTACGCCACCTATGACCTTTCCAATCTGGCAACATTGAAGAACTGGCCGGTCAATGTCGTATTCGTGGACATTCTCTGGGGCATGGTCCTGACGGCGAGCGTCGCGGCGGCAAGCTTTTTTATTGGCAGATGGATCATGACGTAAGATTTTGTTTTCATTATACGGGGGAGGATCCTAAATGAGAGGAACAGTCTCATACATTCTCTATCAACCTTATAAATGGTTAATTTTTATTCCCCTGTTTGTCCTCTCCACCGTTTTTTTCATTTTCCTGGGCATCGTAATCATTTTCCTGTCCGGTCCGGATGCCGCCAACCGGATTGCGGGCCGGGGATGGGCGCGCTTCAACTGCTTCATAACGCCCATTAAAGTGGACGTTATCGGTCGGGAAAATGTCATCGAACATCAATCCTATGTCGTCGTGGCAAACCATCAGAGTTCCTTCGACATCTTTTTGCTTTGGGGCTTTCTAGGGATCGATGCCCGCTGGGTCATGAAAAAGGAACTGCGCAAGGTCCCGCTGTTCGGCCTTGCCGGAAAGCTGGGCGGAAATATCTACATCGACAGGAGCAATAAAAAAGAGGCTTATGAAAGCCTCAAGGACGCCAGAAAGATTCTGGTAAACGGCGTTTCACTCATCATGCTGGCCGAAGGGACGAGAAGCCGGGACGGGAATCTGCGGGAGTTCAAGAAAGGGGCCTTTGTTATGTCCCTCGATCTCGACATGCCCCTGCTGCCGGTTTCCATTGTCGATACGAAGTATATCCTGCCGTCCGGAACATATGATCTCTTCCCCGGCCGCGTTACGCTGGTTATTCATAAACCCTTATCCAGCGAGGGATATGATGAGGGGAATCTCGACGCATTGATCTTGAAGGTCCGGGGCGTCATTCAGGGAGGCATCGAACGCTATTCACAGCCTCGATCCTGAGAATTTTCACAATTTATTTTGCCTTGTCAGGCATTTCCAATGGGAGGTGGCAACATGGAATGGATTCATACCTTAGGCGTAGCAGCCCTCGTTATCTTTTTTTACATGACGATACTTTTTGTTTTAGCCCTCATCCACCGCGACAACAGCATCGCCGACGTGGCCTGGGGACCGGGATTTATCCTTGTTGCCTGGACGACGCTTTTTGTCGGCGGTTCCTTTACCATGCGGCAACTCATCGCGGCTACGCTGATCTTAATCTGGGGGACGAGACTCGCCGTCAGGATTCACTTGCGCAACCGGGGAAAAGGTGAAGATATTCGCTACCGCAAGTGGCGGGAGACATGGGGCAAATTCTTTATCATTCGTAGTTATTTTCAGGTCTTCATTCTTCAGGGATGCATCCTGCTGATGAACATTGCACCGATCCTCGTCATCAATACTTATGATGCCGGCAAATTTGGCATACTGGACGTTTTCGGGGTATTGATCTGGATGTTGGGATTTGCATTTGAATCTATCGCGGACTGGCAACTGGACCGGTTCATTGCGGACCCGACGAGCAGGGGAAAGATCATGGACCGGGGGCTCTGGCGATATTCACGGCATCCTAACTACTTCGGCGAAGTCACGATGTGGTGGGGTATTTATTGTCTGGCCCTGTCGGCGCCCTGGGGATGGATTTCCATCATCGGGCCTTTGACCATTACGGGCTCCATCCTTTTTCTTTCAGGGATTCCCATGACGGAAAGACTGATGGCGAAAACCCCGGGCTTTGCGGATTATAAAAAGCGGACAAGCGTTTTTATCCCCTGGTTTTCAAAGGAAGGTTGAGGGATGGCTGCGGCATTATCGCGACTGCGAAGTGAAGTGTTTGAAAGAAAATACCAGAGACGTAGCGCGGCGAACGACAGAAAGATATTGACGCCCTTTGTTTTCTCTTATATCGATATAGGCTATAAGTGAATTAAATAAACAGCATCAAAAGTGGTTGAGGGAACATGCAGATTTCACGATGGAAGATTATTCTCGGCATTATTCTCGTTGTTTTATCGGCGACATCATATTTTATTCATTACTTAATTTTCCGCGATGCCCACCATATATTCATATATCTGGTCGGCGATATTGCTTTTGTTTTTGTTGAAGTTCTTCTGGTAACGATGATTATCGACGGGGTTCTTCATTATCGAGAAAAACGCGTGATGCTCGAAAAGCTCAATATGGTCATTGGTTCTTTTTTCAGCGAGTGCGGAAATGAAATATTAAAATGTTTTATCGCCTTCGATCCTCAGCGCGAAAAAATCGGCCAAGATGTCATTGTGAGAGATAACTGGACGGCCAAGGAATTTTTCGATGTTTCAAAGATGTTGAAAGGTTATGACTACCCTGTCGATCTTCACCGGGGCGATATTGATGCTCTCAGAGGACTGCTTGCCGGGCAAAGGGAATTTCTCTTGCGCCTCCTCGAAAATCCCAGTCTCCTGGAGCATGAGAGTTTTACAAATCTGATGATGTCCCTGTTTCATCTGACCGAAGAATTGGCGGCCAGACAAAATATTTCACAATTGTCGGCACAGGATCAGAAGCACATCACGGCTGATATTAAGCGGGCCTATCGTTATCTCGTCTCCGAATGGCTTTCTTATATGAAACATCTCCAGGATCATTATCCCTACCTGTTTTCTTTTGCCACTAGGACAAACCCATTCGATCCGCATGCAAAAGTGGAAATCCAATAACTCGTCTGTGGTTTTATCAGTGTATTTAACTGATCATCCGCAAGGCAAATTCCTTTGCATCCGCCAAGTCCGCAACGTCGGGATGTCCATCGGCGCTTTGCGCCTCCTCAAATCAAGTCCAGTGCTCCGGTCTTTTCAAAAGAGCCTCTAATTTTGCGGACTTACTTTACCGCGGCTGCCGAAATCGCCCAATACTTATGCCTTCGCCGCTAAGCCGGCAGCTTGTTCTATCGCCTGCTTGGGCGCTTGTCCGCTGCATTGGTTATCACATGGGGTACGACGAAAATTAAGATACGGTCAGGTTTGCTTCTTCTAAATGAGTGTGCAATAATAAAAAATAAATATGAAAGGGATATTCGATGTCTGAAGATAAAAAACAATGAAACTAGGGGTTGTCGATGGGGAGACTTTGCTTTTATCTATACAGGGACCTCTGAAGGGAGCCTGTGAACATGCATGGTCTCGATTATTTGATAACAGACTGAAGAACAGTAAGAATATCCTTTTGAATTTCATCAACCTCACACACATGGATTCGGAAGGGGCAAACCTCCTGACGATTTACACGTCCAGACTTGCGCAAAGGAGGATCGGCCTGGCGGCCTGTCACCTTTCCGATCCTTTCCGGGACATTTTTCGACTGACAGGCCTTGATCAAGCCATCGCACTTTTCGATGATGAAAATGAAGCGTTAAGCATGAGGCCGTTTCACTCAGGCATTCGCACCGCAACCGCTGATTTCCATGCGTACAAGGGTCCTCTCGTCTCCGGCTGGGCAAGGAACGTTGAGCATATCTCCATCGGCGACGTTACCGCAGAGGCAATGAATGTCAACGTAAACGGCAGAAAAGTAACCAGTCCGGTCAGGGGATTCGGTCGCCTTTGGGATAAGAAATACCGTTTTCAAATCACAGGAAAAGATATGGACCCGAAAGAGATCGTATCTGTCTGGCAAGCGGAGTTTCCCCAGTTCTGGCCGAAAGGCAACAAAGTCTTTACTTCCGGCGGTGCGCTCTTGGCCCCCGGTGCCACGGCGCTCCTCAATCTCAGCGTCGGGGGCATGCTGGTGCTGGCGTCGGGCATCATGGTTATCTATGCCGATGAGAACTCCTTTTGTTTTTCGTCGGTCCAGGGTCACATGCTGTGCGGCTGGATCACCTTCAGCAGTTTTCGTGAGGATGATAATACGATCATCCAGGTGCATCCCCTCTTCAGGCCGGCCGACCCCATTATGGAGATGGGTTTCCGATTGGGCGCAGCACGGCAGGAAGATCAATTCTGGCATCAAACCCTCCGCAATCTGGCAGCACGCCTCGGCGTCGAGGGCAGGATCGAACAGAAAAATTGCCTGGTGGACCGTCGTCTTCAGTGGAGCGAGTTTGGAAACATCTGGTATTGCGGCGCCATCCGCTCTTCTTTATACCTGCCGCTGTATTGGCTGGTAAGGCTTTTCTCTTCGCGCAAACATTGAATAAAGGTCCATGACATTGACGCCTGATCAAAAACATTATGATGCCGTCGTCGTGGGGAGCGGCCCTAACGGCCTGGCTGCCGCCATTACCCTCGGCAGAAAAATGCCTTCCGTGCTTTTGCTGGAAGCCAAAGAAACCATTGGGGGAGGGTGCCGGTCCGCGGAAGTCACGCTGCCCGGTTTTGTTCACGACATCTGTTCGGCAGCTCACCCTCTCGCGGTCTCCTCAGCGTTCTTCAGACAACTCGACCTGCATCAATATGGACTTTCCTGGGTCCAGCCGGAAATACCGCTTGCCCACCCGTTTGAGGATGGATCGGCTGTTTTTCTCCACAGGTCCCTGGATATAACGGCTGATGCTTTGGGCCGCGACGGCAGGGCATACAAAGACCTTCTTGCGCCCTTTGTCCGGAACTATGAAAAATTATTAGCCTCTATATTGAGGCCGATCCCGTTTCCCTCCCATCCCTTCCTGATGGCCAGATTTGCATCACAGGCCCTTCATTCCGTGGACGGCCTTGGAAAAAGAAAATTCAACAACCCTCAGACGCAGGCGCTTTTTGCCGGGCTTGCTGCCCATGCCATGATTCCCCTTCAACAACCGGCCACGGCGGCCTTCGGCATTATTCTGGCGGCGTTGGCCCATGCCGTGGGGTGGCCGTTTGTCAAAGGCGGCTCGCAGAAGCTGGCCGACGCTCTTTCCCGTTGCTTCCTGGATAGAGGCGGTGAAATCATGACGGGCCATCCTGTCCATTCTTTAGATGATATGCCGAGGGCGTCGCAGTACTTTTTTGACGTCACGCCCCGGCAGCTGCTCGATATTCACGGCCTGGGCCTTTCCGAACATTACCGGCAAAGGCTTGCGGGATTCCGTTACGGTACCGGCGTTTATAAGATGGATTGGGCTCTGAGGGAACCGATTCCCTGGAGGTCTGATATATGCAGAAAGGCGGGCACCGTTCATCTCGGTAATTCGTATGAGGAGATCGCGGCTTCCGTCCGTTGCGTGAATCAGGGCGACATATCGTCAGCGCCCTATGTCATGCTCGCACAACAGAGCCTCTTTGATCCTTCCAGGAGCCCTGAAGGCAGGCACACGGCCTGGGCATATTGTCATGTTCCTCACGGTTCAAAAGCAGATATGGCGGATGCGATCGAAAAAAAGATTGAAAGATACGCACCGGGTTTCCGGGAGATTATTCTGGCCAGAAGCGCCATGTCGGCTGCGGCGATGGAAATCTACAACCCGAACTATGTCGGGGGCGATATTAACGGCGGGAAGCAGGATATTTTTCAACTGTATACCCGGCCCGTTGCTGCCCTCAATCCCTACAGGACATCTCAGCACAATATATTCATCTGCTCCTCATCGACGCCCCCCGGCGGCGGCGTTCACGGTCTTTGCGGCTATTATGCGGCAAGGAATTTGATAAAATAAAGAGGTCCATGGGTTCAACTTCCCGCCTATCTCCCCCTTCTATGATTTGGATGTCGCGCTCAACAAGGTCAAAGGCAGCCCCGCGCTGGTCCCTCAATCCTGTAATCCCTTCAAACCGTCCAGGACTTTGAGCATCTCGCTGTTTTGCGGTATGTCCGACATGTTTTTGCCGTACTGGGCAAATGCCAGAGCGCCCTTTCGGTCAATCACAAAAAGGGCGGGCATACGGCCAAGTTTCAGCAATTTCCATTCCTGACCGTAAAGTTTGGCAAGTTTTCCGTCCGCGTCGGGAACGCCGATCATGGGCAGTTCTTCTTTTTTCCAGTATTCTGCGACCGTCTCCGCTGCATGAGGCGCAACGACGACGATGACGGCGTTTCTTGATGTAAACGCCTTAAAATCCTCTTTCATCTGACCCAGATGGTGTCTGGCGAAGGGTCAGCCGAATCCCCGCAGGAAGACAAGCATCACAGGCCCCTGCTGCCGCAACATGGAGAGACTTACTTTTTGGCCGTCATATGAATCCGCTTCAAATTCAGGCGCGGCCATGCCGACGGCGAGGACCGATAACGCAGCGATTGACAACAATGCATATTGGAAAATCATGGGGATACCTCCTCTGTTTTTCAAGCTGTAACACACTCCAAATCCCGATCATCGAGACGGTTTTAACTCTAACACGACAAACTAAATTCTGCTATAGTGACTTCAAAATATCTTCTTAAGCTACTTTGCACGAATACATATGATAAGGTCCTGAAGGTGAAATGAAAGGAGACAAGGATGCTGCTTAAGCAGTTTTTTACCGGGAAAATCGCCCACAGCTCTTACATCCTGGCTGGGAAAACGAGCTGCGCCGTCGTTGATCCCCGGCGGGATGTCGATGTCTATATCAATGAAGCACTGGCCATGGGGACGGCCATCACCCACATTCTCGAGACCCATCTCCATGCCGATTTCCTGTCCGGTCATTTGGAACTGGCAAAGAAAACTGGCGCACGGATCTACGCGCCCGCGTCCGCATCCTGCGCCTTCAACCATGTGCCTGTGTCGGATGGCGAACGAATCCGGCTGGAAGACATGGACATTGCCGTTTGGGAAACGCCGGGGCACACGCCGGAGCATGTGACCTATATCGTTACGGATCGGTCCCGGGGCGATGGGCCTGTCGGCGCATTCGTGGGGGATGTGCTTTTTGTGGGAGACGTTGGCCGTCCCGATCTCTTTCCCGACCGGAGCGAAGAACTGGCGGACAAGCTTTACTACAGTCTTCACGACAAGCTTCTGTCCCTGCCCGATTACTGCGAGGTCTATCCCGCCCACGGGGCGGGTTCCCTTTGCGGACGATCCCTCGGCGCCAAGCGCCTGACGACGATCGGCTATGAACGCGCGTTTAATCCGTCCCTGCAGATCAAAGACAAGACGGCTTTTATAAGCTCTCTCACGACGAATATGCCGTCGGCGCCGGATCATTTCGGGCGCTGCAGCGATATCAACCGGCGCGGACCGGCCCTCCTTTCCGAATTACCGGCATTGGAATCGCTGACGCCGCCCGCTTTTCGATCAAGGATGCGTCAATCCGGCGCGGCCGTCCTGGATGTCCGCGGTTACGCCGCCTTTGCGGCCCTTCATATTCCGGGGGCCTGGCATATCGATCTGAGCGGCAACTTCCCCACATTTGCCGGATGGGTCCTGCCGCCGGACCAGGATTTGCTGCTCGTGGCAGACGATTATGAAGAGGCCCTGGAAGCCAAACAGTGGGCCGCAAGGACAGGCATTGACCGTATCGGCGGCTGGCTTGCCGGAGGCATGACGGACTGGGCGCTGGCGGGATTCGAGACGGACCGCCTGGGTCTCCTTTCCGTCGAAGACCTGCACGCCATGCTGACAGGGCACCAGACATTTACGCTTGTCGATGTGCGGGCGCCCCAGGAGTATGCTGAAAATCATATCGAAGGGGCCGTTAACATTCCCACGGCAGACCTCCGGACGCGCTGGGCGGAACTGGACCGGGGGAAACCCACCGTCGTTATTTGCAGCGCCGGCATCCGGGCCGGCCTGGGGGCTTGTATTCTCAAGCGACAGGGCTTCCGGGAAGTCTATAATGTCGCTGGCGGCATGGCGGGATACAGCGCCGCCGGGTATGCAGGGCCGTGCACGGTTTGCGTCATTCCCCACGGGTCCCGGTATTTTTCAAACTTCATCGGATAAAAAGGCTACGGATTAACGGAGAGATTGCTATGGCAAGCTGGCTTTTTGCAACGGTCTGGTCGCCCTATGCCGTCGGCATCGGCATCGGTCTTCTCGGATGCCTGACCCTTTTGGTTTCCTCCAAGCCTATCGGGTGTTCCACGGCCTTTTCGCGGATGGCGGGAATGATTGAGAAATTCTTCAGGGGTGTAAGGATGGGTAACAAACTCTACTATCAGGAGGTCAAGCTGGAAGTGGACTGGCAGTGGATGTTTGTCGCCGGCATCACCGTCGGCGCTTTCATTTCCGCATTGCTTTCCAGCGATTTTCATTGGCAGTGGATACCTGCCCAATGGTCGGCGGCCTTCGGCGATGATCGCCTCATCCGCATTATTACGGCCCTGTGCGGCGGCGTTCTGCTGGGCTTAGGGGCCCGCTGGGCCGACGGCTGCACGAGCGGCCACGGCATCAGCGGAACTATGCAACTGGCCGTGTCGAGCTGGATTTCGGCGATCTGTTTCTTTATCGGCGGCATCGCCGGCGCCTGGATTTTATTTCATTGGATCGTGTGAAAGAGGGTAGGCGGCATGAAAAAATCAGCGACGGCAGAGCGGCTCCAGGGTCTTTTCTTCGGCGTCATCTTCGGATTTTTACTGCAAAAGGGCGGCGCGACAAAATATGACGTCATCATCGGTCAACTTCTCCTGTATGATTTTACCGTCGTCAAAATCATGCTGTCCGCCGTCATTACGGGCATGATCGGCATCCATTGGCTCAGAAGGCAGGGTTGGATCACATTCACACCCAAAGCGGGCTCATGGGGAAAGAACCTGCTCGGCGGCCTGATCTTCGGCGTGGGCTTTGCCCTATTGGGCTATTGCCCAGGGACCATTGCCGGCGCTGTGGGAAACGGTTCTCTGGACGCCCTGATCGGCGGCCTTCCCGGCATTCTTCTCGGGTCCGCCCTGCTCGCCGCCGTTTACCCGAAGCTCAAAACGGGCATCCTGAAAAAAGGGGATTTCGGCGCCATGACACTGCCGCAACTCCTCAACATGTCCGAATGGGCCGTCATTTTACCCCTGGCGGCTTTCCTGATTTTCATCCTCTGCTGGATTGAAGCGGCGGGGTTGTGAAGATTCGGGATCTTGATCAATACCAAATATGGTGTATTTAGCATCAAATATGATTTATAGGCAATGCAATGAATGTGCAATATATTGTTATTAATTTGTTTTCTATCATGGCATCAGAATTGCAAAATAATTATCAAAAGAAGAATAACCGGTGATCTCTAATGACATACCCTCAACACATGGTTGACACTTTTGTCGCCATGGTCGAATAGAAAAAAAGCATAAAAAAAGGAGGATTTAAAATGAAAGAAACACCCGATTATGAAAAGTATCCGATCAGTGAAGAGGAAATGGGGAAACGCTATAAGAACTGGGTCCTGTCTTTAGCCACGCAGATGCTCATCGTCTACCGGGTCGGCAAAAAGGTTGGAGGAGAGGAATTCATCGAAGAACTTAAAGAAGCCTATCGAAATCAGGGCAGAAAAGATGCCCACATGTGGATGAAGGCGTGCGGCAGCAAGCCGGAGGATTTCAAGGATTGCCTGGGCCTTCCCAGACTGCAGGATTTCATTGATGACCGATTTGCAAATTTCTGGGATGGGTATATTGAGAATACCCCCAAGGCCTTTGAGAAAGAGCTGAATACGTGTCCGTTGACCAAACTGTGGTCGAATGAGCCTGACCTGTGCGGCGTGTTCCTGGCCGAAAACTTTAAAGGCGTGGCCGAGGTGCTGAACCCAAAGTTCAAGCCCAAGGGGTTTTCAAAATTGTTGACGAAGGGCGATAAATGCTGCAGATACAGGATAGAGCTGGAGGAAGAGTAAACGGCGACGGATAAAACTGTGAACGGGTGTTTAATAAACCTGAGCAAAAAGCCGTGGTGGGGCATTTTTGTGTTGCCACGGCGGGGCATTTTTTTGTTGCCATTATTAGTAGTGAGACGGCACAATAATTCCTTCTTTTTCAAGTCGTTTCATGAAAATAGAAACATAAATTACATTAGAAGGGCGCGTCATAATCGTCATTTTGTTGCGTCATCTTTGTTTGGACTGGTGAAGCTTTTCCGTCCTGAATGGTCAGGTGATTGTTGGCGGCCGCGTCTTTGAGCAGAGAAAACTCCCTGCTCTCCTTCCCTTTGATTGTGCTGAGGTAAACCCATTGAGTCGCGCGGGCGACACCGACAAACAACATACGCTCTCGCAAGCCATTGTCGCCAATATGATCAAAGGCGTCTGTTGTTATTTTCGGCAGTACAACGCTGTCGAATGTCAGACCCTTTGCACTGTGGTATGTCGCTATCTTTGGGAGGTTATTACCGAAGTTGTAATCTACCGGCATTCCCGGTCTTTGGGGAGGCACCGCCTTTTCAATATCAATTCCACGCTCTTGCATGGCGGTGGCAAAGCCGTGTACCTGCCTGTTTGTCGGTACGATAATGCCGACGCTTTCATTCCTCAACTGGCGCTGGCGGATAACCTCAGCCATACGGGCCATTTCATCGTTATGGTTTTGCGAAATGAAGCACAGAGGTCTTTCCATTGTTAGTTGTCGTGTACCTATTTGGGACAAATATTGCTTACGTCGTATTTCGTCAGTAATAAAATAAGAGGCGAGTTGCGCCACGTATGGCGAATTTCGATAAGCCCCCAATAGTGTCGCATTTTCCTTTCTAATTCCCATCCTCGTCAAGATCTGCTCTTCACCGGCCCCATCTTCGAATATCTGCTGCATCCGGTCTGCGAAAACGGTAACGTGACGGGCCGCGAGGGAAATGATTTCAAAAGCCAGTGGCGGCAAATCCTGGCCTTCGTCCACCAATACAAAATCCAGGGTTTTTTGAAGATCAGGGCGCTTTTTTAAGAGATCCAAAACGCTTATCCGGATTTTGCCATAATCGGGGCCTCTGCTTGTCAAGGGGAGTCTTTTTGATATTTGCTTCTCATAGAAGAGGCGGCACCAGTGATCTAAGGTGCTGACCGTCTCATCCGGAAGTCCCAGGAATTGTATGCCTGACTTGATGTATTCCTTGATAACGTTTGTAAAAACAAAGACGCGAAATTTTTCTGGTGGAACATTATAAGTCCTGGACAAATAGAAAGCCCGATGCATCAGAACCTGCGTCTTACCAGACCCGGCGACACCGAAAACAACACGGTTCTGGTCCGGATTCATTTCCACCGCACGGATCTGATCTGGTGTCAGATCACTCAGCGGCAACAGACATGTAGCCATATTCACCCTCTTACAACCAGACCGCCCTTAATCCCCGGCAGAGGCGCATCCGGGTTAATATCTGGTGCTCCTTTTTTCTTCCGCTTCTTTTTTTCCTTTTCCGCTGCTTCAATGACTTTTTCATCGCCGGCGCCACGTCCTGCCGTCATATACTAACCGAATTCCCAATCTGTCAGAAGCGCTGGGCGGCTGAATACCTTAATCGCCTGCACATATAAATCCTTGTGTTCTTTGTCTGGTTCAATACTTTCCAAACACATTGCCCTGAAGGTCATGCTCGGACCGGTTTGGCCCTCTTTCTTGATTGCACCTTCGATTGTTTCAAGCGCTTCTTTATACATGGTTCTGCGACGATAACTCAGCGCCAGATTGAATAATGGCCCGCCCCAGGAAGGTGTTGCCCGGTCTGCCTCGCGATAAAGCTTATCAGACCTCTCATGATCGCCAAGCGCAGCGTAATAAATGCCCTGAAGATTTAGAATCTCTGCGTCCGGACGGCCCAGTTTGCTCGATGCCGCCCTTAGCCAATCCAACGCCCGCTCATTCTGGTTCAATTCGGCATACCATCGTGCGAGTTGAATGAAGTCATCCCGATCATCTGCGGAACCGCTCCCTCTCTTTTTCAGTTCTTCTTCTTTTTCCTCAATAAGAAGGCGGGTGCCGCCCGGATTGATGACGTTTACGAGCGGATTCTCAACGGCGTGTTCGAAAATAAGCTCCGGCGCTTCTTTTAAAAAGGCTCGGCACTGGAACTGTTTTCCAGCCGTTATTTTATACTCCATAACGATTTCTGTCCCTGCCGCTATTTTTTCAGGAATGTACCAGACTTCATGCAAGATCGTCTGTCTGTCTTTCATACCCACGACCTTAAACAATAATTTGTCAACGAAAAGGCCTTCTTGGGGCGATATGATCAATTCCACTCGCGCCCACTTACCATCCGCCGGATAGGGCAGAATCGTCTGTGCCGGGACGAGAGGGTACAGCGCCTCTCCAATCGTGACCAGCGCCAACGCATCATGGAGAACCGGCCGTATCATATTTTGTCCTGTCACGGCCTTATAAAGGCTATTCCAGGCGGCGGCGCGTGCAACTGACAGCTGAATGGCGAGAGAGTCTTGAAAGAAACCAACGGCACTCTTATCAAAATACGATTCAACGGCCTCACGCACCAGAGGTATCAGGGAACTGCCTCCAGCCATGAGACAAAAATCTATCTCTTCGGGTTTGATATTTGCGCGATCCAGTGCATCCTGAAGGGGTGCAACGATAGACTGGGTCAGACGAAATTCTGTTTCCCTTGCAAAAAGGAGATCTTTGTCAAGAAAGGGCTTAAGGATATTCTCCCATTGTGCGGCCGTCAATTTTGGACGGGATAGATGAAACGATCTTTTACCCAATTGAAGGGTGATTCCCGGCTGCCGCGCCATCACCTCTTCCTTATCTGCTTCATCGTATTTACTGAATTTTTTGAGCCGATCAATCTCCCGACAGAGGGCTTCCTTCAGGGCTTCCGCCGTTCCCAGAAGCTGCGGTTCGAGGCCGCGCTTCTTTTCAGCCCAGGTGAGATCAAGCGGACTTAAACCATTTTCTTTCAGCAGTTCAGGAATCAGGTGTTCGTGAACAATAGCCGCATCAAGATCCCCACCGCCCAGGCGATGGTAACGGGATACGGCGACCTGACTCATTAAGAGCTGCTTCGTTTTCTTGTCCGCTGTGATTTCTAATACAGATACATCACAAGTCCCGCCACCGAAATCAAAAACGACGCACTGGGTCGTCCTTCCCGCCTCCGCGATTCTGTCGGGACTTTGGGTCATAATGTAGTCAATAAGCGCCGCCGTCGGTTCGTCAAGGAGATCATCATCCTGTAAATCGATGCCCGCATAGCCGCATGCCAAAAGAGTGTCCCGTCGCTGGTTCAGTTGGAAGGAAGCAGGAACGGTCACGCAGAAATGGACAGGATCGTCTTTAATATCCTGGAGGGCGGCCTCTTTCAGAAATCGGAGAATATGACCGGCGATCTTTGAGGCATGATTGAAAGATTCGGGCGCACGATGATAGGACTTCCGCAGCCCCATATCGTTTTTAGTTTCATAGAAAAGATTCCGTTCAGGAAAAAGGTTAGCCTCCTGGGGCCGGGTGCGCAACCTTTTTGCCCCTTCACCAACCATAGGTTTTTCGTTATCAAGCACAGCGACGACCGAAGGCAAAAGGGGACTTGTCATGGTTCCTGCCGGCCAAAGCGGTTGATCAATCTCAAGAACCCGGCAAATCGGTTTGTCTCCGGTTGTCCATGAAGCCACGGCTACGCTGGAATTGGTTGTTCCAAGGTCTATGCCGAAGGCATGTAATTTGTGGATATTGTTTTGGATCTCAATATCGGGTTTGAATACTTGAAAACTATCCATGAATGATCTCCGCAGGCATTGTTTCCCATAATATAAATGTACCCTATATTTACTGAATTTTTTACAGGGCCGTCAAACATGCTCCAGGAATTTTTCTATGCGCTTATTGGTCCAATCAGCCGCCGCAGGCAGTACGAATTTTTGTAAAATATACTCCGTTATATCCTCTTCACAGAATATTGCCTCCTCATGCTCATCTACATCCGTTTTCGATTTAGGATCGAAACTCAATCAACCTTTGTCGTATAGGCCAAGCGCCGCGATCCAATTGAGCCCAATATCGTTACGTACTGCACGCGGATGCCGATTGAACAAGCTCATTTGTCCATGCGGACCAACGTATGCGTCACTAATCTCGTCGCTGTTTCTGATACGGTTCATTTTGCACCTTCCATAGATCATCTCATTAGGACTATTGGCAAAGCAGCAAAAGGCGGTAAAAAACGCATGACACCAAATATATCTTATGCGGCCTTCATATTAATTTTACATGCGTTTGCATTTTCTAATCCCATTTCTTGAAGCAGTTCTAAGCCGCAAGAAATGGGATTTTTCTCAAGTGGATAATAAACAAAAGTGCATATAGCTTATTTTATTGTATTATTTATCATCATAAAGTTTATTATCTGCCAGCTCGGATAATGGGAAAAGAGATTCCTTCATAATGCTACTGCCCGCTCTCATGTACTTTGTTCCCCGCTTTCCCTTGCTCGTATCCGGCGCCAACATATCAGTGTCCACTCATTGCCCAGTTGTAGCATTTGAGTACCACGGAAGCCGGGATTTTCCGGCTGCATAGAAACGCGGACTTATGAAATTTTAATAGTTCCGTATTGCCGAGGGAGGATACGATCATTCATTCACCTTGTCGTCCGTTGTTTCACCGTCGATTGTGGTGAGAGCAATGTCCTTGTATTGGGCCAACTCACGCTTTAATTCTTTAAGCAATTGTTTTTCGGAGGGAAGATAAAGTTGATACTTGCTGGCCATAATCGTTTTGTTGTCTTCGGGCAGTGAATATTTTACCACGGCTTTATTCTTATCCGCGCAGAGCAGTACGCCGATGGTGGAATTTTCGTCCGGCATTTTTTCCACACGGTCGAAATAATTTACATACATCTGCAGTTGTCCCAAATCCTGATGCGTCAATTTGGTGGTTTTGATTTCGAATAATACAAAACAACGCAGCAGACGGTTGTAAAAAACCAAATCCACAAAAAAGTCATCTTCTTCCAGGAGGATTCTTTTCTGCCTGGCGATAAAGGAAAAACCATTTTCCAACTCCAGAAGAAATTCCTGCAGGTGAACAATAATGGCCGTTTCCAGATCTTTCTCATAATACGCCGCTTGACGTTGCAGACCGAGAAATTCCAAAACCATCGGGTCCTTGATGATTTCCTGCGGCGAGTCTGGGATCTTTTCACGGCGGGCGACCGCCAGCACGGCCTCCTTGTCGTTACTGAGCAAAAGTCTTTCATAAAGACCTGAATTTATCTGACGCTCCAATTGCCGCTTCGTCCAGGCATTTTTTACAGCTTCGTGCTCATAATACTCCCGTTTATCTTTGTTCTCGATGCTCACCAGCAAGCGGTACTGGCTCCAGTTCAATTGCGAATACAGTGTGTTCGCAATTGGATATGTCCTGTAAAACTGCCTGCTGATCTCCAGAATCCTTACGGAAAAGCCGCTGCCGAACTCCGGTTCCAGTTCACCGGCAAGGTTCTTGATCAGGTAGGTTCCATATTCGGCGCGCTGCCGGCCTTGCTGTTCCTCTTCAAAAATGCGCTGGCCGATGCGCCAATACATCAGTACGCGTTGCAAATCCACGCTGCGAATGGCATTTTCGCGGGCGTTACCGATGATCGTTTTTATTTCCGTAACAAACGCTTTTCGAATCATCATTTCTTTACGCGGCATTATTCATCAACCTCCTCCCCGTTATCCACGAAGCCACGGTTACGCAGGAATTGGTTGTTCTAAGGTCTATGCCGTAGGCATGTAATTTATGGATATTGTTTTGGATCTCAATATCGGGTTTAAACACTTGAAAACTATCCATGAATGATCTCCGTGCATACTGTTTCCCATAATATAAATGCGCCCTATGTTTCCTAACTTCTTACGAGGGCTTCAAATCTGATCGAGGAATATCTCTTAGCGCTTATTGTACCAATTAGCCGCCGCCGGCAGTACGAATTTTTGTAAAATATACTCCGTTATATCCTCTTCACAGAATATTACCTCCTCATGGTCCACATCGCTATCCATTGCCCAATCTATTCCGGCCTCAGTCTGGAGACAAATGGGCCGTTTTATCGTTGCATTAAGATTTTCAACTTCGCCCCGAATTGCCACTCTGACGTTATCTTGGTAAACATTCCACATTACGGATTCATTTCCTCGAGCTTGAACGCATATTTCGTCCCAAATATTTTCGAGAGGCGTATCATCTCCTGATTGCATACCTTCTTTCATTGCCCGGAAATGACGAATGATCTTTTTCGATATTATATTACACTCACTCGCTGCGATATCAGCAATGATCTTCTCTCGGCAGTTCATGGGATTGATACCCAGCGCTTCCGATATTTGCTCATGCATGGATTGCAGTAGATTGACAGCGCCTTCTTGCAGGAGAGCCTCAATAAATGATTGCACATCATCCATATCTGATAAATTCGGCAAAAGCCGCCATTTCTTTGTCAGCCAATCATAATATATTTTATCAATTTTGTATGCGTATGGTTTTTGAAGACCCTTTAATAGCAACTCTATTTGACTATCGTCAAAGCCCCATGCAGCAAGAGAACCAATGAAGTAAAGCTCTGTTGCCTCATGGTCATCTACATCCGTTTTCGATTTAGGATCGAAACTCAACCAACCTTTGTCGTATAGGCTAAGCGCCGTGATCCAATTGAGCCCAATATCGTTGCATACTTCACGCGGATGCCGATTGAACAAGCTCATTTGTCCATGAGGACCAACGTATGCGTCATTAATCTCGTCACTGATTCGGATACGGTTCATTTTGCACCTTCCATTGATCATCTCATTAGAACTATTGGCAAAGCAGAAACAGACGGTAAAAAGTGCATGACAGCAAAGATATATAATGCGGCATTCATATTAACTTAGGCTGCTTGCTATCATCAATGTCAAGCAATAACGTCTGTTCCGGATTGCCTTTTCGATAGGCATCCCATTTTGATTCAAATTCAGCATCCAACAATTCTTTGTAGGTCACAACGGATGCATCCAATTTCTTTATACCTTTCATTGCTATCAAACGATTTAATACAGTACGGGATACCAATGTAAGGGGAACACTTGTATCAAAAATGGCTATTTCTTTTGAGCGGCATTGATGGCATAAAATACTGGCGGCGCGATCGTTCTCAATAAGTTCCACTAAATGCAGATCGTCAATAGATTTGCAGACAGAACATGACGGGAACAAAGTCTCTGGCTCAGGGTCATTTGAAAAATCCAATTCTAATTGACGATCAACTTTCGTTACGCCTGGGCCAGTACCTTGGGTAAATACATCACCAGAGCGATAAAGATCCAACAATAGTGCGCGGGCGAATTTTTGACCTGAGATTATTCTTGATTTTTGTAATTTGCGTAGACCTTCATCAGTTAATTGAAATGTTACCATGTTGCTGTTTATTCTTGTCAGAATATAAAAAGCGTCTCTGTCAACATATTTGTGCAAGACTGGCATGCTTTTATCCCCCACTTACTTTCACTGAACCTGAAGAAAATAAATCCATCCCGTTTTCACGCACAGAAATCGGAGAATATGACCAGCGATTTTTGATGCATGATTTAAAGATTCGTGCGCACGATGATAGGACTTCCGCAGCCCTACATCGTTTTTGGTTTCATAAAAAAGATTCCGTTCCGGAAAAAGGTTGGCTTCCTGGGGACGGGTGCGCAATCTTTTCGCCCCCTCACCAACCAGCGGATTTTCGTTATCAAGGACAGCGACTACGGAAGGCACAAGGGGGCTCGTCATGGTTCCTGCCGGCCAAAGCGGTTGATCAATCTCAAGCACGCGACAAGCCGGGTGCTTCCCGGCCACCCAGGATGCTTCTGCAACTGTAGAATTCATTGTACCCAGGTCAATACCATAGTCATGAATATCAGGGGCTTGAACTTTGGCACTCATTTCGGATCTGAGAAGCTGGAGGTTGCTCATGATTACCCCTCTTAAACTGTTGTCACTGGTTTTCCTGGATGCTCATATGGATTTGTCTTCCATGATAGCGATTTCCTCTTCTGTAAGGCCATACAGCTCATAGACCAGCTGATTAATTTTTTGTTCCCATTCCACTGTATCCATCTCTGGATCACTATTTTTTGCAGCGAGGACGTAATTGACTAAATCGCCAATTTCGGTTTGTCTGTCATTGCTTGCCTTAGGAATAGGAATTTTCTTAAGGTATTCACCTTTGATTTTGGGGAATGTTTCTCGATCGTCTTTGAATTTGTTTGTCCAGAAGCATCGAACGACAGGTGAATTTAATACGGCAAGAAGATACTTTGGCTGAATGTCCTTGGCCTTGGGAACAACCATAAAAGCTGTATTAAGAACTGCATAACCTTTCGTATCAATAGCTGCTTCGGGGTAATGACCAACCTGCCTGAGGAGCAATTTATTTTTTGCAAAGTGCATGCTTTCGTCCCAGCAGCCCCCTCGTTTTACTTTTCGGTTGAAATAACAAAAACGTTCATTGAAGGATACAACCCATCTTGAAATGTCACGGCCTGTGTAACACGGTTTATGATAGCTTGTGAGTTCCGTTTTTGATCCCACGACAACATCTTCGGAACGTGTCAATGAAAATGAGACACTTCCATAAAGAATTTAGTGTCGCAAAGGATCACTATTTTCCGGCACCGGTTTATTGATCC
>JAFGHS010000137.1 GCA_016930075.1 Deltaproteobacteria bacterium | reverse complement strand
GACTTTTTACGAGGTCGTCAATGTTGACTTCCCCGCCTTAGAACACGTTTTACGCATGAGCCGATAAGCTGAAGTGTCAAGCGATTTGTATTGACATCGGATATCTATCATCGTATCGATATCCGAAATAAGACACATTAAGGAGGTCTATATGGCAACCATGAGGATCAACAACGTGAATCTCCATTATGAAACGGCCGGCCAGGGCAGCACAATCATTTTTCTGCATGGTTTTACGGGAAGCCATCAAGACTGGCGTTATCAGACGGCCGCCATCGAGGACCGCTATCGGGCAATTGCCCTGGATCTGCGCGGTCACGGTCAATCGGAGGCGCCGACCAGCGAAGCCGAGTATTCAATTTATCTTAATTGCGCAGATGTCCTCGGCCTGCTGGACGGTCTCGGCATTGATCGCTGCTGCCTTGTCGGACATTCCATGGGCGGTTTCACGGCCCTCCAGTTCGCCCTCGATCATCCGGACCGGCTGTGGGGCCTGGTTCTGGTCGATACGTCCAGCGGTGAATGGGATACGGTTCCGGGCTACGCCGAACTGCGGGCCAAACTGGACGAACTGGCGAGAACAGAGGGAATTGAAGCGGCATTTGAATATGATGCAGCCAACAACCCCATGCGGATCGAGCGCTTTAAGATTCAGCCGGAGCAGCGGGAAATCGCCCGCAAAAAGACCCTCGGCACCGCCGTGGATGCCTATATTTACGTGCCGCGGTCATTTGGCAAATGGCAGTCTGTGACCGGAAGACTTGGGGAAATCAAGGTCCCGACGATCATCTTCCGGGGAGAGAATGACGCCGGTTTTGTCAGGCCGTCGGATATCCTGAAGGAAAAAATCGGCAACGCCGAACTGATCGTCGTTCCCGGGACGTACCACAATCCGCATGAGGAAAATTCGGAATATTTCAATAACCATCTGATGCAGTTTTTGAAGCGCGTTGCCCGTTAAGGGCATAGAAAGGACATCCATAAAATTATAAAATTCATCTAACCACTACATTATCTCGGCCTGGCAAATCTGCTGCGTTCCGTTGTCGGACGGTTATGCGAAGCGTATATGCATCAAATAGTATCTTTCAAAATGGAAATATTGACGGTGTTTGAAGGACATATGCTGTTGCAGACTAATGAAAATGATTCCTAAACAGGAGTGATTAGAAATATGAAATTTATTTTAAGCTTCATTCTGGTGATCCATTTCACGGGTTATGCTTTAGCTCGCGATGCAATTGTCTATCATGAGCGGTCTTCTTCAAAAATTTTTGCAGCAACCGTGGACGGGTTTCGTCCGCGTGTCATTCAAAACGCTGCCATAGGTTTTACGGTTTCTCCCGGCGCAGACAAAATGATGGTCTTCCATAATGGTTGCATCGACAAAGATACCTGTTGGCTGACCCTCTATGACTTAAAAAAAGCAACGGCAAGAACCGTTGAGTCGTCTCATGCCGATTGGCTTTCAGGAAAGTGGATTTCCAATGAAACCTTTTATGTAACCCGAGAGGTAAGGTCGGACAATGGCGGGCGCGCATGCGGAGAAGGTGATGAACTGAATGGTTGCGCAGCCCGGGCCATCCTTCAAATTGCGAGATTTGATCTTGCTTCAGGAAATCTCAGTATTGTCAAAGTTCTCGGCATTGGAGATTACGCAGCTTTGAATAATGAATTCCCGCGGGAGCGTGAAGCTGTCCCGGCGATATCTTATGACAGCCGGCATGCCTTGATATGGATTGGCTCTGATTACTGGTCGCAAGCTCTCGTTGTAAGAGAGAATCATACAGGACATGAGTTAAAGCTGTTTCAGAGAAAACCGCGCGACTTTGCAGAATATTACCATTATACCAAAATGCCTTGGTCACCTGATTCAAAATCTTTCGTCATGGAATATTATCCGGGCGGTTTCTTTTATACGGTCTTTTCAGGAAAAAAGAAGATCGTGGTTATTGACAGGGCATCTTTTCACAAGCGCATTATTGATCAAGGATGGCAACCCTATTGGCTCCCGAATTTTCCAGATACTTTTAATCGTTTGCCGTAGGACTGTTATTGACGAGATCGTAAAAAGCGATTCATGCCGCCTTCGGCGACTCTAAATCAGAAAGGAAGTTTCGTTAACTTCCTTAGAAGTTGAAAATCCTGTCACTCCCGCGGAGGCGGGAGTCCAGAACTATATAAAATGACTGAATTCCCGATAAATCTTATCGCCTAAATCGGGCCGGCGGTCCCTTTCTATTTCCGGGCGGTTTTCCTCTTTTTTGTCTTCAGCCAGTAATCGGGGGACGGGGCTTTGTTAAGTTATTAATATTTAAAATAAATTACCGTGTAATTAATACGTTAACAACATCCCATAAAGACCTTTTTCCTTCTGACGAATCCGACTTTTTTACATAGTTGTGTAAATTAGTCTTGACTTTTTTACATATCAATATAATTTGGTCGCATGGAACGGCTGGTCAAGCAATACATATTCGACCCAGAAATGAACGCGGGGAAAATGATATTTCTCACGGGGCCGCGTCAGATCGGCAAAACAACCTTTGCCCAAAACTGGCTTTCCGGGCAGGGTGCGGACGATCTTTATTTCAACTGGGATGATCCATCCGTTGTTAAAGAATATAAAAGAAATCCTCTTTTTTTTAAAAATATCATGGATTCCCGGTCAGGTAAAAGACCGCTCCCGCTTGTTTTTGATGAAATTCACAAACTGAAAAACTGGCGAAACATTCTCAAGGGGATTTATGATGCCAATAAAGAAAAAATGACTTTGCTTGTAACGGGCAGCGCCCGCCTGGGATGGTATCGTAAATCAGGCGATTCCCTGGTCGGGCGTTATTTCTCCTATCAAATGCTGCCTGTCGGTTTACCGGAAGCAATCAATGACTTTTCGCATGTTCTGATGGACGATGCGCCGTTGTCGGCGGTGGATAAACTGGCAGATGCCGCAAGGCAGATAAAAACAGAAAATACGGAAGAAAAACTTGACACCCTGCTTTCTTTGAGCGGTTTTCCTGAACCCTTTTTAAAAAACTCCACGCGCTTTTATAATCGATGGAATAGGGAATATCAATCGCTTCTGAGCAAAGAAGACATCCGGGATCTGTCCCGGATATCAGATATCAAAGGCATCGAGCAACTTCTTGAGCTCCTGCCGTCCAAGGTCGGATCATTGCTGAGCATCAATTCCATTGCGGAAGATATTGGTTATCACCATGCGACGATAACCCGCTGGTTGGATGTCCTTCAGGCGATCTATCTGGTTTTTACGCTGCGCCCCTGGCATAGAAACGTTATCAGGTCGATTAAGAAGGAAAACAAACTTTATTTCTTTGACTGGTCGAATGTGCCGGATGCCGGATGCCGTTTCGAAAACCTTCTGGCCGTGAGCTTGATCAAAATGGCCGCGCGGTTGACGGAAATCGGTCAGGGAACCTTTGAAATTATGCACATCCGAAACAAGGAAAAACAGGAAATGGATTTTGTCCTGGTCAAAAATAACAAACCGGTTGCCTTGTTTGAGGCCAAGAAATCCGACTGCGATATAAGCAAAGGGGGGATTTATTTCAGCAGGCAACTGTCCCTTCCCTATTACCAGATCGTGCACAACTGTCAGAAAGTTGAGATTTTTCCGGGAAACCGCGCGGTGATTCCCGCAACCCGGTTCCTGATGCTAACCGGATAGATAATCGCCGCATGATAAATCTTAACGCCTAAATCGGGCCGGCGGCCCCTTGCTATTTCCGGGCGGTTTTCCTCTTTTTTGTCTTCAGCCAGGCCTCATGGTCTGCGATCAGCGCCTGGACGTCGGTTTCCGTGTTCTTTTTGGCAATGTCGAGAGTGCGCGCATAATCTTTTTTGCCGAGCTTGATCACTTCAATCTCTTTATTCAGAAACTGCTGGATCTCGGAAAGGCGCTCTTTCTCGTCTTCACTGCAAAATGAAAGCGCAATGCCCTTATTGACGCCCCGTCCGGTTCTTCCCACGCGGTGGACATAGTTCTCCGCCTTTTCGGGCAAATCATAATTGATCACATAGTTCACATCCGGAATATCAATGCCGCGCGCGCTGACGTCGGTGGCAATCAGGATCTGACATTCGCCCTCTTTGAACTTTCTCATTGCCTCGGACCGTTCACCCTGATCTTTCTCGCCGTGGATCGTGATCGAGGGGATCGAAACGCGCTCCATGGCCTTTGCCACCCGCTCCGCGCGGACACGGGTTCTCACAAAGATGATGATTTTGCTCTCGGGATGTTCCCTGATAAAGCTCTCCAGAAAAAAACGCTTATCATCCATTTCTACAAACATGACGGCGTGTGAGACATTGGCGGCCACGGGGTCATCGGGGGATATTTGAATGCGGATGGCGGTGCTTTTAACCTGAGAGAAGGCCAGTTTCTTAATTTCCGGATTGATGGTTGCCGAGAAGAAAAGGGTCTGATGTTTTCTTGTGAGCCTTTTTTTTACATCTTGAATGTCTTTGATGAAGCCCAGATCCAGCATATGATCGGCTTCATCCAGGACCAGCGTCTCGATATGTGTGAGGTTGATGTAGCCCTGATGGATGAGATCAAACATGCGTCCCGGCGTGGCAATCAGAATATCGATGCCTTCCTGCAGCTTCTTAAGCTGTGCATCCTGTTCGACGCCGCCGATGAGAGCAAACGCCTTCACCTTGGTATGTTTCGCGATGCTTGCAAAGACCTCGCCGATCTGCATGGCCAGTTCACGGGTCGGCACCATGACAAGGCATTTGATGCCCCTATCGCGCTTACTGCTTTTTCCCCGGTGGATCATATCGATCAAAGGAATGGCAAATGCCGCCGTTTTACCAGTTCCCGTCTGGGCGATGGCCAGAACGTCTTCCCCCTTCAGGATGGACGGGATGGATTTGAACTGGATATCCGTCGGTCTTTTAAAACCGAGTTGCGCCAGGTTCTGTTTTATGGCTTCTGAGATATGATATTTATCAAACTTCATAACACCTCTGAAATGCTGTAAATATTGGATGTTAAATATCGTTGAATCGGGATAAACGCAATCGAAAAAAAGGGCGTGGAGCATCCCCATAACAAGCCGGCAGGCAAATCTGCTGCAAGACAACACCAAGCGTGAAGAAACGGCATGGAAAGGTTTTGCTGAAGAATAGCCTTGACGATTTTTCAATATACCTGAATAATAGTAGCATGGGAAAAAAAGCGCTAAATATGACATATCTGTCCTCCAAAATCGGGGCGGCTTTTATCGGTTTTCTGCTCGTTATCGCCCTGGCGCCGGCGTGGAATCCCGCTTTCGGCAAGACAATATATCTGGAGTCGGATTTTAATCATTTCAAATTGGATAATCAACTGGAGTATGTAGAGGATGCGGACGGCAGCCTCGAATTATCCGGAATTATGGGGAATACCGACCTGCCGTGGCGGCCGTCCGATAAAAGCGGCCTCAGTTTTGGTTATACGCGATCCGTTTACTGGATCCGGTTTGAGATAAAAAACTGGTCCATTGCCGATATGCATTTATTGCTGGAAATCGCCAACCCATTGCTGGATTCGGTGACGGCTTACGAACTGCAGGGCGGTAAACTGAAACAAAAATTTGAACTGGGCGCCGACAAGGTTTTCAGTTATCGCCCCGTCCAACATACCCATTTTCTGATACCGCTCGAAATGGTTCCCGGAGAGCGGCAACTCATCATCCTGCGCGTGGCGTCAACGGCGTCTATGTCCATACCGATTCATCTGTGGTCGGCGGCGGCTTTTCAGGAAAAGGACCAAAAAGAATCTCTCCTCATGGGGATCGTTTTCGGCACGCTGTTCATTATCGGGGCGTATCACTTCATGCTCTTTTTGTCTCTCAGAGAAAACACCTTTTTCACCTATGCCGTCTTCGTTTTTTCCATTTTGTTCGGCTTGGCATCCATCAACGGATACCTGTTTCACTTCCTCTGGCCTGAACAGACGGCATGGACAAATAAAGGCATCCTGCTCGGCTTCGGCACCGGAATATTCTTCTCATGCTTTTTTACGCGCGGCATTCTGTTGACGAAGGAACATCGGCCTTTTCTTGACAAGGGTTTGAAATATCTCGCATATGCTTCGGTTTTTGCCGCCATCGTGGGTCTTTTTACGCCTTATGCCTTCGCCATCAAGCTGTTGATGTTTCTTAGCGTATTGACAAGTGGATGGATTATTATCAGTCAGGTGTATCGCATGGCCGACGGCTATGGCGCGGCCAAATACACTTTTTTTGCCGGGATTTTTTTCACCATCGGTCTGTTGATCGGCATTATGGAAAAAAACGGCGTGATCTCCTCAAGCATCATTTCTTTAAACAGCGCCTCCATCGGATCGGTCATGATGTGCATCTTTAACGCTTTTGCGTTGTCCCATCGCATGAACAAGGATCGGGATCTCCGAATTCAGGCGGAGCATGAATCGGCTGAAACCCACAAGCGATTGCTCCTGACGCAAATTGAATTGAATGTAGAACTTGACCAGCGGGTGCGCAAACGGACGCTGGAACTGGAAAAAGCCAATGCGCAATTGCAGGAAATAAGCATCCGGGATGCTCTGACGCAACTCTATAACCGCCGGTATTTCGATGAAATATTTGCAAAGGAATATAAACGGGCATTCAGGGAAACGAAGCCGATCTCCGTTTTAGTCCTTGATCTTGATCATTTTAAAAAAGTGAACGATACGTATGGCCATCCTTTTGGCGATACTTGTCTGATCGAGACGGGAAAATGGATCCGCGACAGCATGAAACGTCCCCAGGACATGGCGGCGCGTTACGGCGGGGAGGAATTTGTTGTCCTGCTTCCCGAAACATCCCTGCCGGGCGCCGTGAATATGGCGGAGCAAATTATCAGGACATTTAACGAATCCTCTATCGAAGATCAGGAAAACAAGGTGACGATTACGGTAAGCATCGGCGTGGCCTCCTGCATTCCGGGTGATCGCGATGACCATCAGGAACTGCTCAAACTCGCCGACGAATGTTTGTATCGGGCCAAACAAAACGGCCGCAACCGCCTTGAGTCGGCCATGATCGGGTCAACCAAAGACAGCCCCGGCACGCCTTACGGGGATATGTGATTCATCAGCCGCATATATTTTCTTATCAATTGCTTACAGATCATGTACAATGCTGCTGCTTTTCATGAACAGGTTGTCGTCATCCTTGTTTTCCCTTAAAAACATGACAGTGCATGGGAGTTTAATATGACGGTGAAACATAAATCAAAAGCCAAACCTCACTCAGCAGTTAAACATACGCCGGCAACAAAACCTGCTCCGGGGGAAGAACCTGCTGTCCCGTCCGGTGAAACATACCGGGACGTCATTGAAGACCTATATGACGGATTTTTTGAGCTTGACCTTTCCGGCAAATTTACCTTTGTCAACGATGCCCTTTGCCGAATACACGGTTGCCCCAGAGAAGAACTGCTCGGCATGAATAACCGGCAATATACGGATGAAAAAAACGCCGGGAAGGCTTTTGACGCTTTTAATCTTATATTTAACACAGGACAAAAAGGCAGTCTGTTTGACTATGAGATTATAAGGAAAGATGGAACAAAAAGGCAGATCGAGATATCTGCCTCGCTGATAAAAGATACGGCAGGCAGCCCCAAAGGATTTCGAGGAATTACACGGGACGTCACCGAACGCATGAGGATGGAAGAAGCGCTGCGGCAGTCGGAAGAAAGATACCGGACCATTATCGAAAGCATCGAAGATGGATATGTTGAGGTGGATCTTGCGGGCAACTGGACTTTCGTAAATGATGTCATCTGCGAACATATGAAATATCCCCGGGAAGAACTCATCGGGATGGACTTCCATAAGCTGCACACGGAAAAAAGTGCAAAAAATACAACAAAGGCTTTCATTAACGTATATCAAACGGGAAAGCCTTTAAAATCATTGGAGATAGAAGGTGTTCGAAAGGACGGGACGATCGGAGACTATGAATTATCGGTATCTCTGATGAAGGATGCCAACGGGCAATCGATTGGATTCCGCTGCATTTCGCGCGATATTACGGAACGCAAAAAGATGGAAGAAGATTTGCGTCATTCTGAGGAAAGATACCGCTCCATCATCGAGCAAATGGCGGATGGTTATTTTGAGGCTGATTTTGAAGGAAGAATTTGCTTTGTTAATGATGCGGAGTGCCGGAATCTCGGCTATACCCGCGAAGAAATCGTCGGAAAAGCCGCTGATCTGTTCATGGATGAAACATCTTTGCTGGCATTGATTCAGGTATTTCGGGAAGTGTACAGAACAAAGAATCCCGTTACGGCATATGACGTGGAAATTACCAAAAAGGATGGCACAAAGGGCATCCACGAAATATCCGTATCTCTCATCCAAAATGCTCAGGGAGAGCCGCTCGGATTCCGGGGCATTGCCCGCGATATTACCGAACGTAAACTCGCGGAAGCGCAGATTGAGTATCTGGCCACACACGACGGCCTGACCGGCCTGCCCAACCGCACCATGTTCAGCCACCTTTTAAACCAGACGATTCGGAGTGCAAAGCGCTATAAAAAGCAATTTGCCGTCATGTTCATCGATCTGGACCGCTTCAAAATTATCAACGATACCCTCGGGCACGAGGCAGGCGACCAGCTGCTTAAGGAAATGGCCGCAAGATTCCGGCAATCGCTGCGCGCCATGGACGTGGTGGCCCGTCTCGGAGGGGATGAGTTCGTTATCATGATTGAAGAGGTCAGCGATAACCAACAGATTGCTACGGTTGCCCACAAGATTCTGTCCATCGCCATAAAACCGATAACCGTTATGGGCGAAGAATGCCGCGTAACGGCAAGCATCGGCATCAGCACCTATCCCAAGGACGGCGAAGACGAGCAAACGCTGCTTAAAAATGCGGATATCGCCATGTATTTTGCCAAAGAGGAAGGAAAAAATAATTTTCAGTTTTTTTCCAAAGACATTAAACCGCAGTCCATTGAACGTTTGTCGCTGGAAACGCATTTGCGCTTTGCCCTCGAACGAAACGAATTGAGCCTTGCCTACCAGGCCAAGCTGGATTTCAAGACAAACGCCATCACCGGCGTGGAGGCCTTGCTGCGCTGGAATAATCCGATACTGGGCTCTATAACGCCGACGCAATTTATTCCGGTGGCTGAAGAAACCGGCACGATCGTGCCCATCGGCAGATGGGTATTAAAAACGGCTTGTGCGCAAAATGTCGCCTGGCAGCGAAAGGGGCTGCCGCCTGTATGCATGGCGGTCAATTTGTCTCTCCGTCAGCTTACGGACGAAAATCTGTTGGAAGATATTGAAAAGGCCCTCAAGGATTCGGGCATGTCGCCGAATCTTTTAGAGCTGGAAATCACTGAAAGCATGGTGATGCATAATCCCATCCGCATGATCGGCGTTATATCCAAGATCAAAAATTTGGGCGTCCGTCTCGCTCTTGACGATTTCGGCACCGGCTATTCTTCCCTCGCCCAAATAAAGCACTTTCCCATTGATACATTAAAAGTCGACCGTTCCTTTGTTCGCAACATCCCGGACGATGAAGAGGATAGAGCGATCATAGAAGCGATCATTGCCATGGGAAAAACGCTGAGTCTGACCATCGTTGCCGAAGGCGTGGAAACGCAGGCTCAGAATAACTTTTTAAAGTACCATTCCTGCGACGAGATGCAGGGTTTTTATTTCAGTAAGCCCATTATGCCCGATCAATTTGCCGATTTGCTGTCCTCGCATATCCCTTTTGATCAAAAGAAAAAATGAGCCGGCTGGTCCCGCCTGCATAATGATAGCTTTGAATTTCTGTGTTTTGCGTCATGGCGAGGCGCGGAGCGCGGTGGCAATCTCTTGCATTATCGTGAGAACTTTGAATTTGTCATTTCGAGGAGTCCCGCTGACGCGGGACGACGAGAAATCTCAATGAATGCAGACCAATAAGATTTCTCCCCGCAAAATACGGGGTCGAAATGACAGAAAATCGGTATTATTCAAAGGTCTTATCGTATGCTTACGAGATTGCCTCGCTTCGCTCGCAATGACAAAAGGGACCTTATTCAAAGGTCGCATCATGATTTTTACCTTACAGGACATCCGCAGGTTCTCAATTGCCCCTTCGATTTGCAGCTACTTCTCTCTACAAAATGCCGGCTTTCGCCGGCAAGATGGGTTGCGGATTCTTACAAAGTCTTGTTATCAGTACGCCCCTTTATATATTTCGACGGCATCCTCTTTCGCAATCTTCCGGGGATTATTCTGCAGGGGCCTCGCCACCGTCATGGCCACGTCCGCCAGCCTGGGGAAATCCTTCTCCTTGATGCCGAAATCCTTCAGGGATTCATAGACGTCGCAATCCTCGATCAGGGCCTCTACGGCTTCCACGGCCATATACGCCGCCTCGCGTAGGGGCAGATCGTCCACGATCTCGCCCATCGCCTCTGCAACGACGGCGAATTTCTCCATGGCCCCGGGAATGTTGTACATCATAACTGCGGGAAGAAGCACGGTGTTTGCCAGTCCATGCGCCACGCCATACATGCCGCCTAAAGGATAGGACAGGGAATGGACGGCCGTCACGCCTGCATTGGCAAGGCCCAGACCCGCATAGAGGCTGCCCAACAGCATCTTCTCCCGCGCCGCCAGGTTCGAACCGTCGTGGACGCAGGTCCGCAGATTCTCGCTGATGAGCTGGATCGCCTCCAAAGACATCATCTCGCTCATGGGAGAGGCATTGACGGATGTGTAGGATTCGATGGCGTGGCAGAGGGCGTCAAGACCCGTCGTCGCCGTCGGTTTCGGCGGCAGCGTCAGCGTCAACTGCGGATCGAGAAGAGCCAGGTCGGGGTACAGATAGGGACTGTTCATCCCCTCTTTTTTCTTCAGGTCTTTCCGGATGAAGACGGCCGTGAACGTGACCTCGCTCCCCGTCCCGGCGGTGGTGGGAATCATGATCGTCGGCAGACCCGGTGCGGGAATATTGTTCAGGCCGAGATAGTCCACCGCTTTGCCCTTGTTGGCTGCGATGGCGGCAATGGCCTTGGCGCAGTCCATGGCGCTTCCGCCGCCGATGCCGATAACGCCGTCGCATTTTCCTTTCACGGCAAGGCCCGCACCCTTGTCGGCCAGTTCGATCCGCGGTTCGGGATCGACATCGTCAAAAAGAACCGGTTTATGGCCCCCCCTGCCGAGAACGTCCGCCGCTTTGTCCTTGAAGCCGGTCTGGGCCAGCATTCTGTCCATGACGACCATGGGACGCGTCACCTTCATTTCCGCCAGGTGATTCGTCAATTGGTCGAACACCCCGCTTCCGAATACGATCTTTTTTGCCCCCGTAAAAGAAAATGGTTTCAGCATGATTTATAACCCCCTTGATTTTATAGACTTAATAAGCGCCGCGTCAGGCAATGTCAAGCCTTTTTGTTTTCGAAATACCAGTCGATCTGCCGGCAGATACCCCGGATGATTTTGACTTCCTTTGAATAGAGCGCGGTCCGGGAAAAAAGCCTTCGCAGATGCATCATCCAGTAATCGGGATTCTCCGGATTGAGAAAGCCGATTTTTGTGAGCATTGCCTTCACCTGATCGTACATCCCTTCCAGCTCAGCCGATTGGGCCAGGCGCGGCGAAAACTTTTCGGCCGCCGGCATCCGGGCGACGAAAATCTCGTAGCACAGGATCATGACGGCATGCGATAGATTGATGGATTTGAATTTCTGAGACGTCGGAATCGTCGCAACGGCATGGCAGTAACGGAGGTCGTCATTGGAAAGCCCCGTGTCCTCCGGGCCGAAAAGCAGGGCGACCCGGTTCATCTGCGACATATCGGCAACGCGCCGGGCCGCTTCTTTCGGACTGATCAAGGGACCTCTCGCATGGCCTTTTCTCGCCGTCGTCCCGACAACATATTCAAAGTCCGCCAGGGCTTCTTTTAAGGTATCAAAATAAGAAATATGGTCAATGAGATCGGCGGCAAAATGGGTGGACATCTGCTTCATATCCGCTTCCTCAAGCGGCTCGCCCCGGACGACAATCATGCCGTTAATATCCATGTTTCTGGCTGTCCGGGCGATGGAGCCCACATTGCCCGCATACTTGGGGCTCTGCAAAACAATCGTGATATTGCCGGTATTTGCGGCGGTTCCTGCGTCAGGGGCCAAGATCATTTTCTCCAAAATCAAATGTATAGTCTCTACCACTTTTTTCATTGCCTGGCCATAGCCATTCTGATAGCTTCCGAAATACAATGGAAAACAGACAGCCCGACATATTATTATCCGCCGCAACAGAATTGGGCATTTCCCTCAGTGATGAGGATCTGAATCTCTTTAATATTTACTATGAGGAACTGCTCAAATGGAATGAGAAGATCAATCTTGTTTCGGTCAAATCACCTCAGGATATCTGGATCAAACACTTTATCGATTCCCTGACGGCTCTTCCCTGCATAGCGGCGCCGGAAGGCAAACTGCTCGATATCGGCTCCGGGGCGGGGTTTCCGGGGATCCCCCTGAAAATCATTCTCAAATCGCTGAATGTGTATCTTTTGGATTCATCGCGGAAGCGGGCATCGTTTCTTAAACATGTTTGCCGATGTCTTAAGCTTGACGGAATACATGTTGTCAACAGCCGGGTCGAAGAACTTGTGAAAAACCATCATTATTTAAATACTTTTGACGGCGTGATTTCCCGTGCGGCCTTCAAGCTGCCGGAACTCCTCAGCATGAGCGCCCCTTTTCTGACCGGCGGGGGCACCCTTATCGCCATGAAAGGCAAAGATATTGCTCATGAATTGACCGAATCGCGGGAAGCGGCAAAAACAAGCGGCATGATTTTTTCGGGCCTTCACGACCTAAAGCTCCCCGTTACGAAGGATAATCGTAAAATCGTTATATATAAAAGGGACTTATCATAATTACTTCCCTTGAAAATATCCCTTCTCATTATACTTTTTTTGTGGTAGCTTGTTGCAGAATTTTTCATAAGTTCGAAACCGGACACTAATCAATAAATCATGAATAAAATCATCTGTATAGCCAACCAAAAGGGGGGCGTAGGCAAAACAACCACGGCCATCAACCTGTCCGCCTCGCTGGCGACGGCGGAAAAAAAAACCCTCCTTATTGACTGCGACTCGCAGGGCAATGCGAGCAGCGGCATAGGAATCGATCGGGACGTCATCCGCACAAAGAATCTTTATCAAACCCTGTGCGGCAATTTGCCCATGAAAGACGTGATCGTCGGCACCCAGATTCCCCACCTGGATGTCGTGCCGGCCAACCAGGATCTGATCGGTATCGAAGTTGAGTTCGTACATCTGGAAAACAGAGAAAAAAAGCTGCGTTCTTTATTAAAAGAGCTGGATATTGCATATGATTACATCATTATTGATTGTCCGCCGTCCCTGGGTTTTTTGACGGTCAACGCCCTGGTGGCCTCGGATTTTCTCATCGTTCCGCTCCAGTGCGAATATTTTGCCATGGAAGGCCTGGGCTACCTGCTCAATACACTGCGGCTGGTCAGGGCCCGAATGAATCCTTCTCTGACCCTCGGCGGCATTTTGCTCACCATGTTCGATTCGCGCAACTTGCTTTCCCACCGGGTCAGCGACGACGTAAGACGGCACTTCGGCGACAAGGTCTTCAAGACCCTGATCCCCAGAAACGTCCGGCTCTCAGAAAGCCCCAGCCACGGCCTGCCGATTATTTTATATGACATCAAATCGCGGGGCGCCATGGCTTATATGGAATTTGCCCAGGAAATACTGACAAACGGGAGAATATAAATGCCTCCAAAAAACACACTCGGCCGGGGACTTGGCGCCATGTTCCCCGATTTACTGGACGGGGCCGGAAGCAAGACGGCTTTCATCACCTGCGGCATTGAAGAGCTGTCTCCGAATCGCTTTCAACCGCGCAAGGATTTTAATGACGGCGCCCAGAAACAGCTTGTCGATTCCATTAAGAAAAGCGGCATTATTCAGCCGATTATCGTCCGGCGGTCCGGCGCGAGCTATGAGATTATCGCCGGTGAGCGCCGCTGGCGCGCCGCCCAGCAGGCCGGTCTTAATGATGTTCCCGTTGTTATCCGGGAGGCGGAAGATATGGATGTTGCGCTGCTTTCTCTTGTGGAAAACATCCAACGCGAGTCGCTCAATCCCGTTGAAGAAGCGGATGCCTTTCAAACCCTGGCGACCAAATTCGGATTGTCCCAGGAAGAGATTTCGGACATGGTCGGCAAGGACCGGACGACCGTCACCAACACGCTTCGCCTCCTTAAACTGCCGGCGGAAGCAAAGAAGGCCCTGATCCGGAAAACCATCACCGCCGGTCACGCCAGAGCGCTCCTGGCCCTGAATTCCCAGACAGAACAACTGAAATTGCTCGGACTGATTATAAAAAGGGGGTTGAGCGTCAGGGAAACAGAAAAAGCCGTTCTTCATCAAAAGAGCGATAACAAGGGGAAAACGCCTGCGAAAAAAGAGGCTTACATCCTGGATCTGGAAAGCAGGCTTTCTTCGCGCTTCATGACGAAGATACAGGTCAATCAGTCAAAAAATTCGGGAAGTCTCGAAATTAAGTTTAAGGGCAGGGAAGAACTGAGTCGCTTGGTAAGCCTCCTGCTCGATGGTGTCGGCAAGTAACGGGGTTTGTCTATCAACAGGTGTCGATAAATCTGTTCACAGGATGTCTGGATATGAATATTATCTGGGAAAAAAGCACGAATATTATTAAAGAAAAAATAAGCCAGCAGAACTTTGAAACGTGGATACGGCCGATGAATATTGTTTCCGTCGAGGGGAGCAATATTCACTTTACCGTTCCTAATAAGTTCTTTAAAGACTGGATTTCGGATCATTACATTCCCATTATTAAAGAAACCCTGAATGCCGTGACAAGCGTCGATTATAATATCGATTTTATTGTAAAAAACGACGATGGGCAGGCCGGAACAGGCCCCGGTAAAAAGGCGGCGCGCAGCATTGCCCTGAAAGATATCCGGCCCGGCGCAACGATGAAAAACCTGCCGACCTTAAATCCCAACTACTGTTTTGAGAGGTTTGTTGTCGGCTCCAGCAATCAACTGGCCCATGCCGCGGCTCTTGCCGTCGCCGAACGGCCGGGAAAGAGCTATAACCCCCTGTTTATATACGGCGGCGTCGGTCTGGGAAAGACGCACCTGCTCAATGCGATCGGCATGCAATCCCTGGTTCTTTATCCGGCGATGAACGTCGTTTACGTATCGTCGGAGGAATTCATGAACGAACTCATCAATTCCATACGGTACGACAAGATGCAAATGTTCAGGGAAAAGTATCGAAATATCGATTGTCTTTTGATCGACGACATTCAATTTATCGCCGGCAAGGAAAGAACCCAGGAAGAATTCTTTCATACATTCAACACTCTTCACGACACGGGCAGGCAGATCGTCGTAACAAGCGACAAGTTCCCCAAGGATATTCCGAATCTGGAAAACAGGCTCCGTTCACGTTTTGAATGGGGTCTTATCGCCGATATCCAGCCGCCGGAAGTGGAAACAAAGATGGCGATCATTGAAAAAAAGGCCCAGGAAAGCAATGTCCATCTGCCGCAAAACGTGTCTCATTTCATTGCGTCAAGCGCCGAATCGAACATCCGTGAATTGGAGGGTTTTCTTGTTAGAATAAGCGCTTACGCCTCTTTGACGGGTAGGACTATTGATTTGGAACTCGTCAAAGAGGTCTTGAAAAAAATTATGCGGCAAAACGAAAAGGCAGAAATCACGATTGAAGACATCATTAAAACGGTTACCGGTCATTTCGGCCTGAAGCTGTCGGATATCAAATCTCAAAAGAAAAATAAGAATCTCGTCCTGGCAAGACAGGTGTCCATGTTCCTGGCGAGAAAACTCACGGATGCCTCGTTTCCGGATATTGGAGAAAAAATCGGCGGCAGGGACCACTCAACGGTTATCTATGCCAACAATAAAATTAAGAAGCAATTATCAACAGACGAGAAATTAAGGCAAGCAATGGATAGTATTGAAAAAACCCTGAAAAACCTCTGAAATGCATTCATTACCCTGTAAACAGGATATAACATGGATATGTCATTTAATTGGTTACGTAATTTATCAAACGGCTTTGATGTCAACAAGTCTTACTATTATTACTATTTTTTATTAATTAATAAAAAATAATTTAAAAAACAAACAGGGAAAGGAAGGCAATGATATGGATTTCAATATTAAAAGAGAGACCTTTCTAAACGGCGTTCAAAGAACGCTGGGCATTGTCGAGAAAAAAACCACCATGCCGATTCTCAATAATGTGTTGATCAGAACGGATCGGAATAAAATCAGGGTCATTGCCTCGGACCGGGAGGTCAGTCTTATCGCAGATTATGACGCGGAAATTATCGAAGAGGGGGATATTACCGTATCTGCAAGAAAACTATATGAAATGATTCGTGAAATGCAGGGCGATGATGTTCATTTCAGCGCCGGCGAAAACCATATTGCCAAATTGAATTGTCTCAAGTCCAATTATCGATTATCGGGCATGTCGGCTGATGATTTTCCTGCGGTGGAAGATAGCGGGGAAGAGGAAAATGCATTATTCAAAATAAACGGGAAGGTATTAAGGGACCTTATTCATAAAACCGCATTTGCCATGTCGACGGATGATATTCGAAAACAGCTAAACGGTGTCTTGTTGGAAACGGAAAATGTCGGCACTAAATACCATGTGAGGATGGTGGCAACAGACGGCCATCGGCTGGCTGTCGCGTATGTTGAAACCGATTCGGTCGATGCCCTGAATTTGGAGCAGGGCGTTATTATCCCGCGCAAAGGGTTGGGAGAAATACGGAAGTTAATGGAAGATGAAACGGAGGCCGTAGGGATCGGCATCCAAAAAGGGCTGTTTGTGATCAGGACAAGTAATTCATCTTTAAAGGTCCGTCTGATTGACGGGGAGTATCCGGATTACAGGCGCGTCATTCCGACAGAAACGGGGCTCATGGTGAATTTCGACAAAGAGAGCGTCCTGCATGCCTTAAAAAGGATGAATGTCGTTTCGAGCGATCGGTACAGCAGCGTCATTATTAATTTCACGAAAGACAAAATGGTTTTGAATTCCACGAATCCCGACGTGGGCGAGGCGCGTGATGAGATCGACATTGTGTATAATGAAGATGATGTTGCGGTGGCCTTCAATGTCGCTTACATCATTGACGCCATTGAAGTGATTGAAGAAAAGGATGTTTTCTTTGAGATCGGCATCGACAGGAAACCCTGCGTGGTAAGGCCTGTGGGCAATGATCATTATTTGTGCATAGTTATGCCTTTGCAGATTTAATATTTATTAAGGACTGGAAAAAATGACAGAGAATTACGGTGCGGACAGCATAAAAGTATTGGAAGGATTGGAAGCGGTTCGGAAAAGACCCGCCATGTACATCGGCTCCACGGGAAAGGAAGGGTTGCACCACCTGGTCTATGAGGTCGTCGACAACAGCATCGATGAGGCATCGGCGGGATTTTGCAACGTCATATCCGTCACGATCCGGCTGGATAACAGCGTCATCGTGGAAGACAACGGACGCGGCATTCCCGTGGGCATTCATAAAACCGAAGGCATCTCGGCGGCGGAAGTCGTATTGACGAAGCTGCATGCGGGCGCAAAGTTTTCCAATGACAGCTACAAAATATCAGGAGGACTCCACGGCGTGGGCGTTTCTGTGGTCAATGCTCTTTCCGCGGAGCTGGAGCTGGAGATAAAGCGGGAAAACGGATTGTACGTTCAGTCCTATCGGCGCGGCATTCCCGTGGCGCCGCTGGAAAAAATAGGCAACACTAAAAGCCATGGCACAAAAGTGACATTCCTGCCGGACGCGGAGATATTTGAAGATCTGGAATTCAGCTTTGACGTTCTGTCCAACAGATTAAGGGAGCTGGCCTTCTTAAATTCCGGCGTAAAAATAACGCTGGCCGACGAGAGAACGGATAAAGTCAATGAATTTATCTATGAAGGCGGGATCATTTCCTTTGTGGAGTACATTAACCGGAACAAAGGCGTCCTTCATAAAAAACCGATCTTTGTTGAGGGAGCAAGGGAAGATTGCAGCGTGGAGGTGGCGCTCCAATATAACGATACGTATTTGGAAAACATTTTTTCGTTTGCCAACAGCATCAACACCACGGAAGGAGGCACCCACCTTGCCGGATTCCGGTCCGCTTTAACGCGCGTTTTCAACAATTACGCCGTCAGCAACAACCTGCTTAAAAACGGCAAGGAATCGCTCAAAGGGGAAGACTTAAGGGAAGGGTTGGCCTGCGTCATCAGTGTCAAGGTCAGGAATCCGCAATTCGAGGGTCAGACAAAGACAAAATTGGGCAACAGCGAGGTCAAGGGATTGGTAGAGGGGATCGTCTACGAAAAAATCGGCGTTTTCCTGGAAGAGAACCCATCTATTGCCAAGCAGATACTCAATAAGTGTCTTGACGCCGCCCGTGCGCGGGAGGCAGCGAGACGGGCGAAGGAATTGACGCGCCGCAAGAGCGCCCTTGAAGTCGGTTCACTGCCGGGGAAACTGGCCGACTGCCAGGAGAGCGATCCCGCCCGGAGCGAGATATATTTGGTGGAGGGCGACTCCGCCGGCGGTTCAGCGAAACAGGGCCGGGACAGAAAAAATCAGGCCATCCTGCCGCTCAGGGGAAAGGTGTTAAATGTCGAAAAAGCCAGATTCGACAAGATGCTCCAGAATGAAGAGATCAAGGTAATCACGACGGCCCTGGGAGCGGGCATCGGCCAGGATGATTATGATGTTTCGAAAATCCGGTATCACCGGGTGATTATCATGACCGATGCCGATGTGGACGGTTTGCACATCAGAACATTGCTTTTAACCTTTTTCTTCCGGCAGATGAAGCCGCTTATCGAACGGGGGTATCTCTATATCGCCCAGCCGCCGCTTTTCCGGGTCAGCGATAAGAAAAGCGAACTATACGTCAACAATGAAGAAGAGATGAAAAATTTCATTCTCGAAAAAGGCGCCGCGAAAGTTCGCCTCATGGGCGATCATGGGAACGCCTTGAACCTTGTGGGCAACCGGTTTGTCGGTATTATCAAGAAGGCCATGCGGGTGGAAACCATTTTGAACAAGCTGGAAAGAGAAGGCAAAGACAAGGAAATTGTGAGAATGCTCGCAAAAGACGAGCTTTTTAACGACGCCGTCTTCAAAACGGAGGATGCCCTGAATAAAATGGCACAACGGATTGCCGCGCAAAGAACAGGAGGGGCATTGCCTTATCGCATCGAGATTGATCAGGAGCATGGCGGCTGCCGGCTGAGCGTCGATGTCGGTAAAAACGGCAATATGGCGACGACGTTGATTTCCCGGGACCTTTTGCGGGACCCGAAATTTGTTGAAGTAAAATCCATCATGGGCCAGATCGCTGTTTTAGGCGAAGCGCCTTATCGCGTCAATGCAGATGATGAAGACAAGCAGGTTGTCTTGGAAAACCTGACGGCTCTCATCGATTACATCATGAACAGCGGGAAGAAAGGCTTATCCGTCCAGCGGTATAAAGGTCTTGGTGAAATGAATCCCGAGCAGCTTTGGGAAACGACGATGAACCCGGACAAGAGGACCCTGCTGCAGGTCCGGGTTGAAGACGCCGTGGTGGCCGACGAAATTTTTACAACCCTCATGGGCGATCAGGTCGAACCGCGAAGGGAATTCATATATAAAAACGCCCTTTACGTATCCAACCTTGACCTATAAGCGTATGACCTATAAGGGGACAGATTTAAATCTGTCCCCATTCCCCGCAGATCAATAAGGAGATTAAAATCAGCAATGGATCAAATGCTTTTTCAAAGAAACGTTTCCGTCAACATAGAAGATGAAATGAAGAAGTCCTATATGGATTATGCCATGAGCGTCATTATCCAGAGGGCCCTTCCCGATATCCGGGACGGTCTGAAACCGGTTCACCGACGGGCGCTCTATTCCATGCACGAAATGGGGAATCGCTGGAACCGGCCCTATAAAAAATCCGCCCGCATCGTCGGCGACATTATCGGTAAATTTCACCCCCACGGCGATACGGCGGCCTATGACACGATCGTCCGGATGGCCCAGGAATTTTCCATGCGCTATCCGCTGATCGACGGGCAGGGCAACTTCGGTTCCATCGACGGCGATCCGCCGGCCGCCATGCGGTATACGGAAATCCGGATGGCGCGAATTGCGGAAGAACTCTTGGCCGATCTGGAAAAAAATACCGTTGATTTTGTGCCCAATTACGACGAAACCATGGAAGAACCGAACGTCCTTCCTGCCCGCATGCCGGTCCTGCTGCTCAATGGGTCCGGGGGTATCGCCGTCGGCGTCGCCACCAATATCCCGCCCCACAACCTGTCGGAAATCGTCGATGGTGTTGTGGCCCTTATTAAAGACCCCGATATCAGCATCGAAGGTCTGATGCATTATATCCACGGTCCCGATTTTCCCACCGCCGGATTCATCAACGGCCGGGAGGGAATAAATTCTGCCTATCGGACAGGCCGGGGAATTATCCGTCTGCGAGCCCGCGCCATCGTCGAGCGAAACGCCAGAAACGATAAGGAAAGCATCATCGTTACGGAACTTCCCTATCAGGTCAATAAGGCAAATCTCATCGAAAAAATATCCGAACTCGTGAAGGATAAAAAAATCGGCGGCATTTCCGATCTGCGCGACGAATCGGACCGTGAAGGCATCCGCATCGTTATTGACCTGAAACGGGATGAGGCATCGGGGGTGATTCTCAATCAGCTTTACAAGTTCACCCAGATGGAATCGACCTTCGGGATTATCATGCTCGCCATCGATCACGGCCAGCCGCGGGTATTCAACTTAAAAGAGATCCTCCAGAGCTTTCTTACCTTCCGCAAAGAGGTCATCAGCCGCCGGACGCAGTATGAATTGAAAATCGCCAAAGAACGGGCTCATATCCTCGAAGGGCTGATCATCGCCCTCAAAAACATCGACGCCGTCATTGCCGTCATCAAGGGGTCAAAAAATCCCCAGGAAGCGTCGGAGCAGTTGTGTGTGAAATTCGGGCTCACGGAAATCCAGGCGAAAGCCATTCTCGAAATGAGACTGCAACGCCTGACGGGCCTTGAGCGGGACAAAATCGACGAAGAATATGCCGAATTGATGAAGTTGATTGCCCATTTGCAGGGCATTCTCGATGATCCCCAAAAAGTCCTCGATTTGATCGTTGCGGAGCTTGGCGAGATCAAAGACCGCTACGGCGACGAACGGCGAACGGAAATCGTTTCGAGTCTGGAGGATATTGAGATTGAAGATATGATCGTTGAGGAAGACATGGTCGTCACGGTCTCCCATTCGGGCTATATCAAACGAAATCCGGTCAGCCTCTACAAGAGCCAGCGCCGGGGAGGCAGGGGAAAGGTCGGCATGAGCACGCGGGATGAAGATTTCGTCGAGAGAATCTTTATCGCCTCTACCCATGACTATGTTCTCATTTTTACCAACACGGGAAGGCTTTATTGGCTGAAAGTCTACCAGATTCCCCAGGCCGGCAGGGCGACCAAAGGCAAGGCCATTGTCAATCTGATCAACATGTCGGGCGGAGAGCGGGTGGCGTCCATTCTGCCTGTCAAGGAGTTTTCCGAGGGGAAATTTGTCGTCATGGTGACGAAAAAGGGCGTTATCAAGAAAACAGACCTGCTGGCTTATTCCAATCCGCGATCCGGAGGAATCATCGCAATTTCCATTGACGATAACGATGAACTCATCGACGTCCAACTGACGCTGGGGCAGCAGGAACTCCTTTTGGGAACGAGGAAAGGCAAGGCCATCCGGTTTAAGGAAGAAGATGTCCGGATGATGGGCAGGACGGCCCGCGGCGTTATCGGCATTCGGATGGATAAGGAAGACGATGTTGTGGGCATGGAAATTCCCACGTTGGGCAATTATATTGTGACCGTCTCCGAAAAGGGCATCGGTCAGCGGGCGTCCGTCGAGGAGTATCCCGTTCAGGGCCGGGGCGGAAAGGGCGTCATTAATTTGAGACAAGCCAAGGGCGGCAATATTACCGGCATCCTTCAGGTGGCAGGCGACGAGGATATGGTCCTGATCAGCGATTCCGGCAAGATCATCCGCCTGAAGGTCGATGACATCAGAACCAGTCACCGGAGCACGCAAGGGGTCAAACTGATCGATCTGGAACCGACGGAAAGACTGGTCAGCCTTGCCCGGGCCGAAAAAGATTCAGATGATAAATACGACAGTCAAGGCCTCGACGATGATACAGGGGACGATATGTTGGATATCCCGAACGAGCAAACAGATCTCGATATATAAATAACTTGTCCCCCGTCATTATGAAAAAGTACAGGATATTCGATCACACGGCGGATCTCGGCATTGAGGTCCGCGGCGTTTCTCTTGCCGATCTTTTTGACAACGCCGTTTCAGCCGTTGCCGACATGACGGCGGACAGGGAGCGCGTCAAAGCTCAAGAGATAAGAGTGATCAGGGCCGAAGGCTCGGACAGAGAAGATCTCTGGGTAAATTTTTTACGGGAAGTCCTCTATGCCGTAAACGGCGAGAGATTTCTGATCGCGGAATGTCATATCAAGGAAATAGACGATACGCATGTTGCGGCGGAGGTGAGAGGAGAGCCCCTAGACCCTCTCAGGCATGAAATTAAAAAAGAGTTAAAGGCTGTAACGTATCATCAGGCGTCAATCAAACAAGATGCTCACGGCCTGCGGGGAAGGGTGATTCTGGATGTCTGACAGGAGACCCGAACTGAAACGGCTCGACGAGAACCGGTGGCAAATTTCGCCTGTCGGCGGCATGCGGGTGCCGGGGATCATCTATTCGAGCGAGACCCTCATGAAGCAGATGGGGGCCGATGAAAGCCCCATCCAGGTGGCAAATGTCGGCCACCTGCCCGGCATCGTCAAATACTCCCTCGCCATGCCCGATATGCATTGGGGATATGGATTTCCCATCGGGGGCGTTGCCGCCTTTTCCATGGACGAAGGCGTTATTTCTCCCGGCGGCGTCGGCTATGACATCAACTGCGGCTGCCGTTTGATGACCAGCCGTCTCCACATCGATCACATCAGAGATCACCTGAAAACCCTCATCATGGCCCTTTTCCAGAACATTCCCTCCGGCGTCGGATCGCGGGGAGTTCTTAAGCTATCGGAAAAAGAAGAGAAAAAAGTGCTCGCCGAAGGCTCCGCCTGGGCCGTCGCCCGCGGCTTCGGGACAGCGGCGGATATTGAGGCAACGGAAGACGGCGGAAAAATGCCCGGCGCCGATCCGGAAAAAGTCAGCGCCCGGGCCCTGGAACGGGGGCGCGATCAACTGGGCACCCTCGGTTCGGGAAATCATTTTCTGGAGATCGAGGTTGTCGAGGAAATATACGACGAACCGGCCGCACAGGCCTTTGGTTTGGAGTTAGGCCAAGTCGCCGTCATGATTCACAGCGGATCGCGCGGCCTCGGTTATCAGGTCTGCGACGACTACCTGGCCCGGATGGTCAAGCATATCGGCGAGCTGGGCGTTGCCCTGCCCGACCGCCAGCTTGCCTGCGCCTATGTGAGTTCGGAACGCGGGAAAGATTATCTTGCCGCCATGGCCTGCGCCGCCAATTATGCCTGGGCCAACCGTCAACTCCTCATGCACCGGACGAGAGAGATTTTTGAAAAGACGCTGGGCATGGGGCCGAAAGAGACAGGCATGCGGCTCTTTTACGATATCTGCCACAACATCGCCAAGATCGAAACGTTTCCCCTGGAAGGCCGCCTCGTGAAGCTCTGCGTTCACCGGAAAGGGGCGACACGGGCCTTCCCGCCGGGGCATGCATCCGTGCCGGCGTCATACCGGGCCGTCGGCCAGCCCGTTTTGATTCCCGGCGATATGGGAACAGGGTCTTATATCATGGCGGGGACGCAAAAAGCTTACGAGGAAACCTTCGGCAGCACCTGCCACGGCGCCGGTCGCGTTATGAGCCGCACCCAGGCCATGAAGGCCGGCCGGGGAAGGTCGATTGCAAGGGAAATGGCCGACAAGGGCATCATTGTCATGGCTTCCGGGAAAGGGACGATCAGCGAGGAAATGCCCGATGCGTATAAAGACCTCGATGCCGTGGTGGACGTGGTGCACAAGGCCGGCATTTCAAAAAAGGTGGCGCGATTGCGCGCGCTGGGTTGCATAAAAGGATGAAAAAACGACTTTTACTTGCCATAGGCCTGTTCGTGTTTTTGAGTCTGGAAGCGTCTGCGCTGAATATCGACCAGGTCAGAAAACACGTCTTTGAAGGAGATTATAAGGCGGCCATCGTAGAGGGCGAAAAGGCATTGGCGCAGGTTTCCGAGGATTCTCCTGTCGTTGATGAGCTGCACTATCTTATGGGAGCTTGTTATTTGAGAGAAGGCCATCTTACGCGAGCTTCAGATATATTTGAAATAATCATCAATGAACACAAAAACAGCCGGTTTTATCAGGATGCCCGGATGGGTCTGGGCGATGTGTATTTCTTGCGGGGCCATTTTTCCAAGGCGGTGCCCATTTATCAAAAAATCCTGAAAGAAGACCCGGCTACGGAAATAAAATCCCGGCTCTATTACCGTTTAGGCCGGTTTGTTTTTACAACGGGGGACCTTGAAGAAGGAAAGGTCTATGTAAGTGACATGCAGAAACCGGCGCCGCCGGCGCTGCCCCCGGAATCAAAGGAGAAAAAGAACGCTTACGTTTTACTTGAAAATAAGGAGGGTTATTCCCTGCAGGTCGGCGCCTTTTCCCAGGAAAAGAATGCCCGCGATCTTGCTGAACAACTGAATAAAAAAAATTATCCGGTCTATATCGAGGAGATCAAAGGACCGGGTAAGATAAAATTCCGCGTTAAGGTCGGCAGGTTTAAGGATAAAGCCGGCGCCCTGAAGCAGCAGTCCAGGCTTTCCGGCGAAGGTTACTCCACCATAATCTGTCCTCCTTTTTCTTCGAATCCATAAACCTGCCTTGATGCAGGATATTCCGAAAATTGATCAACAATAACTTTTTTAAAATAGTTGTCGCCGCAGTTGAGTAAGAAATGTTAGTCAGCTCAGAAAGGCCGTGAGAATGAAAGGGACATTGGTACGACATCGCGCGATGCTGATCGGCAATTCCGACGGCATAGGTCTGGCGGCAACGAAGAGGCTCCTTGCGGGCGGGTGGAATGTCGTCGGCATTTCAAGAAGCGAATCCCCGATAACAGACACAGCCTATCGGCACCGGGTTGCAGATGTCGGCAACCCGGAATATGCAGACTTGATGGCTGAACCGGCGCTGACCGAGTCTTTGGATCTGTGCATCTACTTTGTGGGCATCGGGGAGATACTGAACCTTCTCTATATGAGCAATGAAGCAAGAATCATCGATGTGAATCTCACCGGTATGGTAAGAACGGCGGCAGCGGTGATTCCCCCCATGGTCAAGAGAGGTCAAGGCCACTTCATCGGTGTGTCAAGCTTGGCCGACGAGCTGCTGTCTGCCGAGGCGCCGTCTTATCATGCGTCCAAAGCAGGCTTTTCAAATTATCTTGGAGGTCTGGCATTGGCTTTGAAGCCCAGGGGGGTGCATGTGACGAACGTGCGGTTCGGGTTTGTCGACACCAAAATGGCTAAGGCCCATATCAAACCGTTTATGATGTCCGTTGAGAAAGCCGTTGACCATCTGGAAACCTGCATCAGAAAGAAGCCCCGCTGCTACACGGCGCCTAACATCGTTGTTCCTCTGATCAAGTTTCGCAAGTTCATGATGAGACTGTCGGGATAATAGCAGGGAACGGACGCCGCCGCTCAAACGTGCGTTTAAACACGTCGCCTTTGCCTTATGCGGCTCGGCCCCTATATGAGGAATCAAACGCCGTCCGGGACGAACCGCTTCATCGTTAAGATAACCGCGCTTTGGTAAAATATGGGAATCCCTTACTGATTTTCATCATCCGGGATGCTTCCCATTTTTTCTTTTTGCTGCTCGTTTATGGTATTTACTTTCTTTTTGATTTTTTCATATCGCTCAATGTCCTCTTTCCCGGCGGCTTGTTCGATGGCCTTATCGCTGCTGTTGCAGCCGCTCAGAAAGCAAAAGATCATTGCAAAGATAATGAACCCCGCGAACAGTTTTTTCGGCAAGCGATGCATTTTTTCTCTCCTTTCTTTGGGGATTTATTGGGGTCAGGTCTACACTCTTGACTCCGCCTCAGGCGGAGTCAAGAGTGTAGACCTGACCCCCTCCTCTATAGGGTGTCCGCTGAAACGGCCGTTGCGGTGGGCAGATAAAAGCGCTCCGCGTAATCTTTGACCATGCGATCCGCGCTGAATCGCCAGCCAAGGGTTTTGATCGTATGCTTCATTTTCTCCACCCAGCCATGGGGTATGCCGCCCTTGTCCCGGTCATAATAGAGCGGGATGACTTGCTTCTCCAGCGTCTCATAGAGATATTCCGCATCCCGTTCGTATTGTACGGCCGCATCGTTATGCATGCCGCCGTGGCCGATGGCAAAACCGTTCGCGCCGTCATAGGCCTCATTCCACCAGCCGTCGAGGACGGACAGGTTCAATCCCCCGTTAAGAACAACCTTCTGCCCGCTGGTGCCGCAGGCCTCCATGGGCCGCTGCGGCGTGTTCAGCCAGACATCGACCCCCTGAACCAGGTGACGCGCCACGTTATAGTCATAGTTTTCAAGAAACACAACCCGGTGCCGGTAGGCGCTGTCGTAGCTGAATTTGGCAACCCGCTGCAGCAGGCGTTTGCCTTCATCGTCCCGCGGGTGAGCCTTGCCGGAAAAAATGATCTGGATCGGACGGTCCGCATTCAGGATCAATTGCGCCAGGCGATCCGGTTGCGACAAAACCAGATCGCCCCTTTTATAGGCGGCAAAACGACGGGCGCTGCCAATGGTCAGCACATCGGGGTCAAGAATCTGATCGATCTGATCGAGCGTGTCCTGATGGCCCAAACGGAGGGATTGCAGCTGCAGGCGCCGGCGGACAAAACGGATGAGGCGCATTTTCAGGTTTTGATGGGTCTCCCACAATTCGCCGTCGTCGATCTCCATGACTTTTTCCCAGATGTCCGGATAGGCCATATGGGCCGACCAGACCTGTCCGAGGCGCGTTTCGAATAACTGGTACATCTGAGGCGCCAGCCAAGACAAGGCGTGTACGCCGTTGGTGATGTGGCCGATGGGCACTTCGGCCTCCGACTTTCCGGGCCATAAGGACTGCCACATCATGCGGCTGACGTGGCCGTGAATCGCCGAGACGCCGTTGGCCCGCCGCGAACTTTTTAACGCCAGAACGGTCATACAGAAGGGTTCTGATTGGTCGTCGGGATTCACCCGTCCGAAAGACATGAATTCCTCATGCGACAGCCCCATTCGTTTCCGGAAAACGCCGAGATGTTCCTCGATCAAATCGGGCGGAAACCGGTCATGCCCCGCGGCGACAGGCGTATGCGTCGTGAAAACGACATACTGCGATACCCGCCGATGGGCGCGGCGAAAAGGAATCCCGTCGTATTCCATATAGCGGCGAATGCCTTCCAGGATGGCAAAGGAGCTGTGCCCCTCGTTCAAATGCACGACGCCGGGAAATATATTCAAGCCCTGCAAAATACGGGCGCCGCCGATTCCCAGGAGCAGTTCCTGCCGGATGCGCAACCGCTGGTCGCCGCCATAAAGCCGCGAGGTCAGCTCGCAGTCCTCCTTGCAATTCTCATCGATGTTGGAATCCAGCAGCATCAGCGGTATCCTGCCGACCTGAAGCCGCCAGACCCGCGCCGATATGGCCCCGCTCTCGGTGTCAACCCTGACGATCAGCGGTTGTCCGCTTGCGTCCTTTACGGGCAGCAAAGGCAGGTTATTGATGTCGAGATCGGTGTAATCTTCCTCCTGCCAGCCGTCCTCATTGAGGCGCTGATTAAAATAGCCCTGCCGGTATAAAAGCCCGATGCCGATCAACGGGATGCCCATGTCGGAGGCGCTTTTCAGATGGTCGCCCGCCAGGATGCCGAGACCGCCGGAGTATATCTGAAGCGATTCATGCAGACCGAACTCGGCGGAAAAATAGACCACAGGGCGGCTGTTTAAATTGCCCCCGTGCAGGGCGCCCCAAGCCCTTTTTTTCTGCATATATTCGTCAAGTCTGCGGAATGCATAGTTGATTCGGCTGTGAAGCACCAGTTCGGAGGCCCGCATCTCAACCTCTTCGGGCGTCATCCGATTCAGAAAGGCAATGGGATTATGATCAACCTGGCGCCAGAGTTGCGGGGACAGATCGGTAAAAATACTGATGACCTCCGGGTGCCAGGTCCACCAGAGATTGAATGCCAGTACCCGCAAACGCTGGTGCAGATTGAAAGTCGGATTTGTCATGACAGCCCCTCCCTGCATTTTATTGATCGAAGGCAAGTAACTATGCACAGTATCGGATTTATTGTCAAATGATTCATACAGATCGAAGCCTGCCGAATCAAATTCCTTTACAAAATACATGAAAGAAGATATTTTTTTCGCCGCTGATCAAACAATAGAGGAGCATTTCGATGAACAGAAAATCCGGTTTTGACAACGAAAAATACATCAAAGAACAGACGAAGGAAATTCTGGAGAGAGTGGAACGCTTCGACAACAAGCTTTACCTGGAATTCGGCGGCAAGCTTCTCTACGACTATCACGCAGCAAGGGTTCTGCCGGGATACGATCCCAATGTCAAGATGCGCCTCATTCGCGAGCTGAAAAACAAGGCGGACATCCTCCTTTGCATCTTTGCCGGCGATATCGAAAGAAAAAAAATACGTGCGGATTTCGGCATCACCTATGACTCCGATGCCATGAAGCTCATTGACGATTTGCGGGCCTGGGATATTGAGGTCCTGGGCGTCGTCATCACCCGCTTCGATCATCAGCCTGCGGCAACGCTATTCAAAAACAAGCTCGAAAGACGGAATATCAAGGTGTTTACCCATTATTTCACCAAAGGGTATCCGACGGATGTGGATTTGATCGTGAGCGACGAGGGATACGGCATCAACGAATATATCCCTACGGAAAAGCCCCTCGTCATCGTAACCGGTCCGGGACCGGGAAGCGGTAAAATGGCGACCTGCCTGTCCCAGCTTTACCATGATCACCGCCGGGGCACCAAATCGGGCTACGCAAAATTCGAGACATTCCCCATCTGGAATCTGCCGCTCAAACACCCCGTCAATGTTGCCTATGAAGCCGCCACGGCGGATATCAGGGATTTTAATCTCATCGATCCCTTTCATATCGAGGCATACGGCAAGGCGGCTGTCAATTACAACCGGGACGTCGAAGTCTTTCCTGTCCTCAAAAGAATTTTGGAAAAAATTACGGGCGGCAAAGCCTTCTACAGATCACCGACGGATATGGGTGTAAACCGCGCCGGCTTTGCCATTACGGACGATGAAATCACGGTGGAAGCGGCCAAACAGGAACTTATCCGGCGCTACTTCCGCTATCGCTGTGAATATGCCATGGGCTTTGCGGATAAGGAAACCGTGCAAAGGGTGGAGCTTTTCGTCGAGGATTTCGATCTCAAACCGACGGACCGCCGCGTTGTCGGTCCTGCGAGGCAGGCAGCCATCGACGGACAGGCGCTCAGCAAAGGCAATGAAGGCATCTATTGCGGCGCCGCCATAGAGCTTTCCGACGGCACGATCGTCACCGGCAATAATTCGCCCCTTCTGCATGCCGCCTCCGGTTTGATTATCCACGCCGTCAAGCATCTCGCCGATATTCCGGAAAAAATCAAACTTCTGCCGCCTGCCATAACGGACGCTGTGAGAAATCTGAAAACGGAAGTATTAAATGAAAAGTCCGTCAGCCTGGATCTGGAAGAAGCCCTCATTGCCCTCAGCATCAGCGCCATTACAAATCCCGCCGCTCAACTGGCCATGGAAAAATTGCAAGAGCTGCGAAACCGTGAAATGCATATGACCCATATCCCCTCGCCGGGCGATGAAGCCGGGTTGAGGCGCCTGGGCGTCAATTTGACCACAGATCCCAACTTTGCGACGAAAGATCTCTTTATCAATTAATCTCCTTTTTTTTGTTTTGGGTTTCATTATTTTAAAGATTTTTCAAAAAAGCACATGGACCCTTCAAAAGACAAAGCGCAGGAAGACCGTTTGCCTGGCGATGAAGCCGGCCATGGCGCTCCTGCCGCAGACACAAGACAGGTTCTGCAGATTATTTCGGCCCTCCATCTGGTCAAGATGAATCTTTCCATGTATCCTGACGGGCACGCGAAAATCGATGAGAGCCTCGATGATGCCTTTCTCACGATCCGGAATATCCTCGCAGGCAACCCGGAGATAAGCATCGGAGTCGCCGGCGGGACCCTCATGGCGGGCAAAACCCCGCTGGATAAACGGAATGCGGCTGTCCGTGATTATGCCCAATGTCTTACGGATCTTCGTATTATTTATTTCAAGCTTTCAAGAGGGTTAAAAAAAACGGACCTCATCGAATTCAATAGAATTCTTTCGTCCAAACCGTCCGACATCTGGGCCATGGGAACAACGGAAACCGTTTTAGCCAAAGCGGGCGTCTCGGCCATTGAAGTGAAAACCCTGGTCGTTGCCGATTTTCATTTGACGGAAGAAAAGAATATCACCTCTGCAGACGGGGCCGGACATGAAAAGGATGAGGATATCTGGTGGAGATTTGTCAAACGATCCTCTCCAACGAGCGTGCCCGGCGCCCCAAAGGCCGTGCCCGGCGCCTCTGGCAGCAGGGAAGGCTTTCATGATGTCTTGCGGATTCTGAATGCAGAGCGGAAAAATTGGGGTGCCGCTGTGGCTCATTATGAAAAGATCATGAAAGACTTTTTTTTTGAAGTCCGTTCCGGCACGTCCGTCAGTGCCGAAAGGTATGAAGAACTCTCCAGAATCAACAGCCTTATTCAAAACCTCCACCCGGACTTGAAAAACCAGCTCCTCGATGCTGCGGGGCGTCAGATTGCTCAGCAGCCTGAAGATCAGCTTTCCCTGGACAGTCTTGTTGTTTTTCCCCAGGAAATGCTCGAAGAAATGACCGGCATTATGAAATCGGGCGACAGCCGCATTTCCCCCACCCTCATCATGCTCATGCAAAAGATGCAGGACGCGGGAAAAGACATTGAAATTATCGGTCAATCATTGGATGAGCCCGTTCCTCCCAAATCGGCCCTGAAAGATTTGCTCAAAGAGGAAAAAGGCAAATATGTCCCCGAAGATTACAACAACATTCTGAAGGAATCGGTCATAAGAACGCCTTCGGAAGCATTGCCGGACGATGATATTTTCCCCGTTGCGGAGTATATGAAGAGCCTGGCGGACAAAAACATCATCATCAGGATTTGCCGGCTGCTGTTGGACATTATGGATGAAGACGCCGATGAGAATGACTACCATGCCTATGCAACAAACCTGGTTCGCCTGGCGCCGGAATTGATCAAAAGCGGTCAATTCGACCTTCTTGCCGATGCGATCGATATGCTGCATCGTCACAGCGGGGATAGATCGGCTTTCAAAATAAGACAGTCCGCCCTCATTGCCCTCAATGCCTTTTCCGAGGCGGATATGATTGAACTCATCAAATCGGCCGTCCTGGATGAGGCCGTCGATGTGGAGGCCGTTAAAAGATTTTTCGTCATCAGCGGCCCTCACCATATGAACTGGCTTTTCGATTTGTACCTGGAGAGATCTCTGCCGCCATCCCATCCCATCATCCTTATCCTGCAGGCCTTCGGCAAAGAAGCCCTGGACCGGGCCATTAAGATGCTCTCCGACGGGAATCCCCAAAAGGTCGTCCGGCTTTTGATGCTTATCCGGGCGTTTAATGACCGAAGGGCCGTCGCTGCTGTAAGAAGAAGTCTCTTTGACCACCATGACCGCACCGTCACACGAGAACTGATTGAGATGCTGCTGCAATTTAACGACTATACGGTCAAGGACCTCATAAAAGAAAGACTGGCGGCTATGGATCATGAAGAAGTCATGCAGGCGGTCAACACGATCTGCACGCATCGATTGACGGATATGATGGAAGATGTCATGGGCCTCCTGACAACGTTTGTCATTCATGATAACAATGTTCTCCTTCAGATCAGGATCGTCAAGGAAATCAGCGAAACCGGCGACCCTGCCATGCTCCCCTGTCTGGAGCGATTGGCGGCAAGATGGCTGACGCTGACGCCGGCGCGGCTCTACCTGATTAAAGAGACGCTTTATGAGGGCCTGAAAAATTTTCCCCATGAAAGGGTGCGGAACATGTTGGAAAAGGGAAAACGTTCGCCAAGTAAAAAAATAAGATCCATCTGTGCTGCGATCTTAATGGAACAGGCATCGTCATGACGGAAGGCAAATCGAAGGACGGCGGCGCGTTCATTACGCAATTTACGGCAGCCATTCAAAATGCCGGCATGTATCCCCCGGACCATCCCAAGGTCCGCGCCGACATGGAGGGGGGGTTTCATCAGCTGGAAGAATTGCTGATGGAAAAACAGCAAATCAACATTGTCATGATCGGCAAAAGCATTATGGTGGACAACAGGCCCCTCATCATCACGTCCACTTACAAGGCGGCATTTCTCAGAATTCTCAACAAAACAGGGCTCGAAAGGATCACGCTGAAAAGAGGCCTTCCGTTTGCGGAATTTGCCGAATTCATTCGCAGCCTCGGTGAATCCGGCATGGCGGTGCTTCATTCAACGCCTTATATCATCCTGGGCCGGCTCGAACTGATCAAAGGAAAGGAGTCGCCGGAAGAAGAAGCCGCCGCGGAAAATGCCGGCTGGGACGTTGAAGAGATTCATGATGCCGGGAGTCAGTCGCCGGCAGATTTTCTGGAAGGCCTCTATCGAGATATTGTAGAAAAGAAAATCATCGATTTTGATGCCGTAAACGGACTTGTTGTACAATTTATCGCGAGCATCAGCCGCGAAACGAATCCCCTGCGCCTCCTGTCGCAAATCAAGTCGATGGATGAGTATACGTTCGTCCATACGGTCAATGTCGGCATTCTGACCATGTCGCTGGCTCAGTATGTGGGCTTCGGCGGACCCGATTTAAACAAGATCGGCACCGCGGCCATCCTGCATGATGTGGGCAAAATCACGATTCCTCACGATATCCTGTCCAAACAGGGCGCCCTGACGCCGGAGGAGCGCCATGTGATTGAAAACCACACCATTAACGGGGCCATGCATCTTCTTGCTTTGGGGAATATCTCCCCTCTTGCCGTGCTTACCGCCATGGAACATCACATCAAATACGACGGAACCGGCTATCCTCAGACAAAAAAGCCCTGGGAAACCAATATCGTAAGCCAGATGACCACCATTGCCGATGTTTTCGACGCCCTCTACACCAAACGTCCCTACCGCAATCCCCTGCCGATTACCGAGATTGCCCGCATCATGAAAGAGGAAAGCGGCGCGACATTCAATCCCTATCTGCTCGAACGCTTTTTCAATATGCTTGAACGGTCATAGACCCGATCAAATGATAAGCAAACCCGCCCGCTTATGCCGAAGGATATTTCCTTGACATCCCAAAATGCCTTCACCTATACTGCCCCCGTCAACTTTGGCAAATAATGCACGCCGGCCGCAAACAGCGTATCGGCCAGAAGGAGAACAGTCTATGGAATTCAGGTATGACATCAGGGATTTAAAATTTATATTGAAGGAATGGCTGCCCACGCAGGATGTGGCCGCCTGCGACCGTTTCAAGGAGTCCTTCAGCATGGACGATATCGACATGCTGATGAACGAAGGCTATAAAGTCGCCAGGGAGGTCATCAACCCCATCAACGCGCCGGGCGACAAGATCGGCGTCAAATTCGAGAACGGCGTCTCTACGCCGACACCGGGCTTCAAGGAGGCGTACCAGTTTCTCCAGCAGAACGGCTGGGCGTCGAGCAGCGAGTGCATCATGGTGGACACGGGCATGCCGCTTGTGATGTACAAGGCCCTCTTCGAGGTTAACTGTGCCGCCTGCACGGCCCTCATGTCGGCCGTCAAGCTGACCAGCGGCGTGGCCAACCTGATCCTGCGTTTCGCCACGGAAAGAGAAAAAGCCCTGTTTCTGCCGAAGCTCTTTTCCGGCGAATGGCAGGGCTCCATGTGCATCACGGAACCCAACTACGGATCCGACGCCGGCGACATGATATCGAAATCCTTCCCCACCGACGATCCCCGCATCTATAAAATCAAGGGGACCAAAATGTTCATCACCTGCGGCGATCAAGGACACTGTGAAAACACGATACACATGGTCCTGGCGCGGCCCCCGAAAGCGGCCGCCGGTTCGCCGGGCATCGGCCTGTATATCGTCCCCAAAATCTGGGTCAACGACGACGGCACGCTTGGTAAACCTAACGACGTGACGACCGTCGGCATCGAGCACAAGATGGGCCTCAAGGCCCATGCCACGGCCCTTCTCAATTTCGGCGACGAGGATGAATGCTACGGCATCCTTGTCGGGAATCCGCCCGATGAAAAGGGAACTTCCAAAGGGCTGTCGATGATGTTCCACATGATGAACGAATCGAGGATCGGCACGGGGCACAACTCCAACACCCAGGCCGCCGCCGCTTACTATTACGCGGCCCGGTACGCCACGGAGCGCATCCAGGGCAGGCCTTTCGGCATCCGGAACGCCGAGCGCGTCCCCATCATCAAACACGAAGACATCCGCCGGATGCTCCTCGACATGAAGGCCCATGTGGAAGGCATCCGGGCCATGACCTTCCGGGGCTTCTACAACCTCGATATCCAGGCCAACAGCAGCGACAGGGAAAAAGCCAAAACCTGCGGCGAATTCGCCGAGATCCTCACGCCCCTCGTGAAGGGCTACGGCAGCGAGGTTTCCCTCGGCGTCATCGCCCAGGCCATGCAGGTGCTGGGCGGCGTGGGTTATACGCAGGAATATCCCATCGAACAGCTCATGAGAGATTCGAAGATCCTGACGATCTGGGAGGGAACGACTTTTATTCATGCCCAGGACCTGATCAACCGCAAGATGCGCATGGGAGAAGGCAAACCCTTTAAGGCATGGATGGCGACGATCAAACAGTTTATCGATGAAAACGCAAAGGCCGAGGGCTTTGAAAAGGAAATGGCCAAACTGACGAAGGCCTACCATTGTATGGAAGAAGTCCTCGACATTTACAGCGGCTGGTATAATCAAATGGACGCGAAGCGGCAGCTCATTCCCCTTTATGCTGTGAGGGCCCTTTTCGTCTGCGCCCAGGTCCAGGTGGCCGAATGCTTGTTGTCTCAGGCCCTTGTCGCCAGGAATAACATGGCCGGCGCCGATCGCACCGACAAGGTTTTTTACGAAGGGAAGATCGCCGGCGCCCGGTATTTTGTCAATAACGTTTTGCCCAATGTTTATCTGACAACAGAATTGATTAGAGAAGAGGACGACACGGTCCTGACCTGCTCGGAGGAATCGCTGATCGTTTAAAAGACAGGTTTCAAAGCATCCGTTCCCCGTTGTGGATTGGTGTTTCCATTCTGGATGGGGCATTATGGTTTTTGTCCCCGCCGGCGGTAGACTGTGTCGTAATTAGTTTTTTTGTCATTTCGACCCCGTATTTTGCGGGGGAGAAATCTTGATGTTTAATGATATGAACAACTTCAGATTCCTCATCCCGCCGCTGCGGGATTCGGAATGACATAT
>JAFGHS010000136.1 GCA_016930075.1 Deltaproteobacteria bacterium | reverse complement strand
GTGTAGACCTGACCCCTATCCCTTAAAAGGCATACGGACTCTTGATTTGACGCGGGTCTGGTCGGGGCCGCTGGCGGGGCGGATTTTAGCCGATCTCGGCGCGGAGGTTATCCATATCCTCGGCAGGTCGACGGTTCCGGGGGCGAAAATGCCTCCTGAAGAGGCGGCGGTTCTGGGAATTTTCCCGGATGATGATCCCGGCCAGAGGCCATGGGACCGGATGTCCCAGAACAATGATTTCAGCCGCAACAAGCTGGGGATGACCCTGGAACTCGACAGGCCGGAAGGAATCGCCCTGTTCAGGCAGCTTGTTTCCGTAAGCGACGTGGTGCTGGAAAATTTCAGCCCCCGCGTGATGCCAAATTTCGGCCTGGATTATGCCGCGTTGAAGGAAATCAATCCGGCCGTCGTGATGTGTTCCATGCCGGGTTTCGGCTTGACGGGTCCTTTGAGAAATGATGTCTCCTACGGCGTCAACCTGGATTTCTTTACCGGCCTGGCGAGCCTCATGGGCTATCCGGACGGGGAAGGGCAAATGTCCGGAAACGCCTATCCTGACGCCGCAGCAGCCATGCACGCCGTTTGCGCCGTCCTCACCGCTCTTTTTCACAGGCAGAAAACGGGCGTTGGCCAGCATATCGATCTGTCTCAGGCCGAATCGGCCGTCTCCCTCATCGGCGAATCTGTCCTCGGATTTGCCCTGAACGGAGAAACACCGAAGCGCACGGGGAATCGCCATCCTGTTTTCGCCCCTTACGGCTGCTACCGTTGCCGCGGCGAAGACCGGTGGGTGACGATCGCCGTTTCGACGGAAGATGAATGGAATGCCTTAATCAGTGTTCCAGGCATGCCGGACCGGTTAAGGCGTGAAGAATTCGCCGATCCGTCAGTGCGGCGGCAATGTCATGATGAACTGGACAACCTGATTGAGGCTTGGACGAAGAGGCATACCCGCCGCGAGGCCATGCGCATCCTTCAAAAAGCCGGCGTTCCTGCCGGGGCTGTTCTCAATGCCGCCGATCTGCTGACGGACGAACACCTTCAGGAAAGGGGTTTCTTTGTGGAGATCGATCATCCTGAGACGGGACTGAGAAAATATTGCGGTCTTCCCATGAAATTTTCCGACGCGGGAACCTTGCCGGGGCGGCCGCCGCCGACCCTCGGTCAGCATAATGCGCATATCCTGGGCGCCGTCCTTGGTCTTTCGTCTGATGAGATTGCCCGTCTTAAAGACAGCGGTGTTATTGGAACCGAACCGATTGATTAAAAAAGCCCCTTCAAGCGTGACCCGAAGGGGCTTTCTATTTTGAGTTTTGTCTGCGGATTACGTCATTGATCCTTGATCTGCTTGTATCCGGAAATCCTTGCGGCAATCAGCTCACCAGCGATTTCACCGCATCGATGACCGGCGTCGTGAACAGAGAGATCATGACCGTGTAGAGGGCGAAAGCCCCGACCGCCTCACTCGTGTAAAGCCTGGTGAACTTGCTTTTCAGGGAGATGATGAGCAGGCCGCCGACGATAAGGCACCCTAATTGAAAGAACGGAAAATGGCTGATTCCTGTTGACGTATATTCAGCGAAGCTGAAAGCAGCCGTGCTGAGGACTACGAAGGCCGTGACTGCGATGGTGGATAATGTCTTTTTCATGGTTTGTTTCTCCTTTTCAGGTTTTTTTTGAGCCCCTAATCCCGGGCTTTTGATATTGTATACTGAAAATAGCGTGCCAAGTTTTCAGGTGTGCAAATAATAATTTATAAATAGTTGATTATAAACAGGATATTGAAATATTCCGCCTTGTCTGCCCCGGTCTGTTTACCGCTCAGGATCTTTTTTCTTGAATAAATCATTAAGGCCGTTGAATGAAATGTTACATCGTCCGCCGTCTGTGTTTGTCATGCTTGAAGACTTCTTTCCTGCCGTCTTCGGCAGCGGATATTCTTGTGACGTTTGGCGCATGGCGGGAGATTGAGCAAACGGCGCTTAAAACCCTTGCAAAAGAAGATATAATGAATTAATGTTGCCCTGAATTTCAACGCGGTAAATCGTTGCCATAGGTCATTGACGTCTTGGCGTTCAACAAAATACGCAAGTTATTGTAATTTTTGAAAACTGCAATAGACATCCGTTTTGGCAATCATATAATGAAAAGCGCATCATTGTGGAGTAGTTTTTCTTTTTCGTATCAATTATTTTACTGCAGCCCCATGCGGCGGATCCAAAGCCCGCAGACGGGTTATTGGGCGAAGCGCGTAAGCGCCGGAACCCTTCAATCAGCAGGCAGTCTCCAGAGCGTGACCGATGGTCATGGGAGGCATTATTATAAATAAGGAGGAATGATATGGAACAAAAGACGTATCCCCAGTACAGCAGTAGGTACCCGCTTCTGATCACCAATTTTATGGAAAGACCGCTCAACATGTACCCGGACGATGTCGCTATCGTTTATAGAAATGACGACGGCCAGTATTTCCGGTTTACCTGGCGGGAATGGTACGCCCGTACGTGCCAGCACGCCCATCTTCTCAAGGCATTGGGGGTGAAGGAAGGCGACCGGGTCGGCACCATGGCTCTCAATCACCACCGTCACCTGGAAAATATTTTTGCCACCGTCTGCACCGGAGCGATTTCACATCCGATTAATATCAGGTTGTCCCTGGAGCATATGACCTACGTCATCAAACACGCCGAGGATACGGTCATCTTTTTTGACGAGGTCCTCATGCCGTTTGTTGAGCTCCTGTATGACCAGATCAAAGGGTCTGTGAAAAAATTTGTCTATATGTCCGACAAGCCCGGCCTGCCGAAGACCAAGATAGAGCCTCTTTATGAGTATGAGGCCCTGCTTGCGGAACAGCCGACTACCTATGACTGGCCGGAGCTGGATGAAAATACGCTGGCGACGCTCTATTACACCACCGGCACGACGGGGCTTCCGAAAGGGGCGCTTTACACCCACCGCCAGGTGTATCTGCAATGCATTCATACGATCGCACAGGCTGGGAATGCGGTAACGCTCCCCGACGATCCGCCGCGTCCTAATCTGTTGTCATTTTTGACGGTTATTCCATTTTTTCACATTCACGCCTGGGGTGTGCCGTTCATGATGGTCTACGGATGTTCCAAGATGGTTTTTTCGAGTAAATATACGCCGGACAGTTTCTGCGAGCTTATTCAGACGGAAAAAGTAAACGGCTCTGTCATGGTTCCGACCATGCTCGCCATGCTTCTTGAATATCCGGATCTTGATAAATGGGATCTGAGCAGCCTGATCAACATCGCCATCGGCGGAGGTGCGTTGCCGCTGGGTTTAAAAAAGAAAGCAGAAAAGCTTTTCCCGCACATGAAGGCGACATCCGGCTACGGCATGTCCGAAACGATGGCCGGCGTCATCGGTGCCGTATTGAAAAGAGATATGGCGGACTGGCCGAAAGAGGAGATCGACAAGGTTTTTGTCAAGACAGGTTTGCCGATGCTTCCGGGCATCGTTGCCCGTGTTGTTGATGAAAACTACAAAGATGTGCCGCATGACAACGAGACGATGGGCGAGATCATCTTGAGAGGCCACTGGATCACGGAACAGTATTACAAGGATCCGGAAAAAACGGCCACGGCCTGGCGCGATGGGTGGTTCCACACAGGCGATGCCGCCAAAATCGATCAGGACGGCTATATCATCATTGCGGATCGGATCACCGACGTTATTCGCAGCGGCTCCGAAATGGTCCCCACGGTCCTTCTGGAAAATTTAACGAGCAATGCCGAATTCGTTCTGGAGGCCACCTATGTCGGCATACCGGATGAGAAATGGGGGGAAATCCCCATGGCCCTGATTAAGAAAATGCCCGGATCGGACAGTAAAGAGGAAGATATACTGACGTTCCTGCAAAAGGAAGGCGTGGACACGGGGAAGATCACCAAATGGATGCTGCCCGTATATGTTGCCTTTGTCGACGACGTGCCGAAAACCAGCGTCGGCAAGTATGATAAGATTGCCATCCGGAAGCAAATTGATGCGTTCAAGGCCAAGGCCAAACAGGTGCGTGTCGTATAAGGCGCCGGCATTGTCGCCTTTTTAATGTCCTGAACATCATCTGCAAAAAGCAATATAAAGAAGAAGCGGTCGGAGATTTTATCTCCACCGCTTTTCTTTTATGATTCGACGTCACAGCGTCTCTTCGGCACACTGATCCCCATCCTGGCGTCAAGACATTCTTGACAGGCAGGACCGTACCGCATACACTTTGAACCCGATACATCATATCCATTTGCAAAATTTATCCTTAAAAATACGCCGGAGGACGTTATGGCACAAAAATTAAAAGCCAAACGCATGTTATGGATGAATCTTATCTGTTCGACCGTTTTAATGGCGCTGTTACTCTCGGCATGCCCATCAGCGACAGCTGAATCTTCCGGGACCTGCGCCAGAGAGGTTCTCAAGGCGGTGGTTCACTCTTCAGGTTTGTCATTGAGCGAACTGCTCAAGAGCGTTCCAGATGAAAACGAGAGAACCGATCTGATCCGCCGGTTCGTCAGACCCGTTCGCTTCTTTCCGGACGGCAGCGGTTATATCTATGTTTACACCCTCGATGGTGTGGTTGTCGGCCATGGCGGCATGCAGAATCTGGAGGGAAACAACCTGATTGACCACCAGGACGCCAGGGGATTCTACGATGTGCGCAAGGCCATAGCCACGGCGAAACAGGGCGGCGGCTTTTTTGAACATTACTGGCAGAAACCCGGCCAAAAGGGTGAATTCAGAAAAGTCACTTATGTGGAGCCGCTTTCCGGGACCCGCTGTTTCATCGGTGCAGGCGCTTATGTACCGTAACGGCCGCAGATTTTTATATCCCGATAATTCCTGTTGACACGGCAGATAAGATATATTATAACGCTATACGTAATCAGTTAACGCATAGCGATAAAATAATATGAAAGTAAAAAAGCCGTCCTCAATTAACTCCGTATTCAAGACATTCAGGCTCATTGAGATACTGAGTGTTCCCAATGCCGAATACAGCTTGACGGAAGTTACCAAAAAGCTTGATCTTTCCATCGGGGCTACGCAAAGAATCACCAATTCCCTCATCAGCATCGGTTATCTGAGCAAAGACAAAAAAACGAAAAAATTCCGTCTGACGCCCAAGTGGCTGTCCGTCGGCTTCGGCATTCTGGCGGGCCTCGAAATCCGCAAGATCGCCCTGCCGCACTTAAAGCAGCTCTATCGGGAAACAGGCGGAACGGTGAGCTTCGTGATCCGGGACGGTGATGAGGTTGTTTACATCGAGCGTCTGACGACGCAGGAACTGCTCGGATTCAACATCAGGGCGGGATTGAAGCGCCCCATGTATTTGAATTCCATGGGGAGGGCGATTCTGGCCTTCCTGCCGGAAGAGGAACAGGATGAGATATTGAAACGCACCGTGAACGGCAATGACAATGCCAACGGATCGCTGGACGAGGTTAAACTCAAAGAAGAGCTTCGTAAAATAAGGCAATCGGGTTACGCGGTCAACCGGGTCAATTACAGCGGCGGCGCCACGGCCGTATCCGTGCCCATCTTCAATCAGAAGGGTAAGCCCATAGCCGGCATCAACATCGGCATGCCGCCCAAAAGTGCCGAAGACGATGAGTATTTTCAGAAAAGGGTTGATTTATTAATGAAAACGGGTGGAGCCATCTCTTCGGAAATCGGCTACATGGATTATATGGAAGAGTAGGCTTTCTGCCGTTTGTTTACAGAGAATAGATAACGCAATAAAACGGGAGGCAAGATGAGTTGCATAATTTATGAAAAGACGGATGAGGTCATTAGAATCTCCTTTAACCGGCCGGAGAAGCTCAATGCCGTAAACGACGACCTGTTGAAGGAATTCGATTCGGCGTTAAAAGAAGCGGAAGGAGACGACACCGTGACGGCGGTTGTCATTAAGGGCAGCGGGACGTCGTTTTGCGCCGGTTATGATATCGGCGGCAAAGGCACGTCGGAGACGGGTTTTGATTTCCGGTCCTCCGGTGATGTAGCGGAGTTGATGGAACAGCAGTGGCGCCGTCAGAAAAGTATTTTCAACCTGGCCCGGTTCCCCAAATCGACGATTGCCCATGTTCAGGGTTACTGCCTGGAAATCGGATGTTCCTTCGCCATGGCCTGCGACATCTCTTTCGCCGATGAAAAAGCGAAGTTCGGCGATCCCTCCGTGCGCATGGGGCTCACGACGGATATGCCGCTCTGGTACCATCTGGTGACCCATCGGAAGGCCAAAGAGCTGCTTTTCACCGGAAAGATCATCGACGGCATCGAAGCGGAGCGCATCGGCATCATCACCAAGGCCGTTCCGGCGGATCAACTGGATCAGGAAGTCAATGAAATGGCCCTGACCGTATCCCTCACCCCCTTCGACGGTCTGACCAACAATCTGGAAGGGTACAAGACGGGAACGGATGCACGGTCCCTGGCCGCAGGCTGGCGGTCATCGGCCGACAAAAGGGCTTTCGGCATTCTGCAGCGTCCCGGCACGCGTTCCGGCGAGTTTAATTTTCTGGATGTGCGCGACAAGAAAGGGTTGAAGGCCGCCCTTGCCGAGATGAATGCGCCCTATAAGAAATTGGGATATTAGCAGGAGGATTCAAGGGGTCGAGGGGCGGAGGATTCAAGTAAAAGAGAGGCCGCTGTAAGCTGTTTTCAGGGCCTTTACCCCCATCTGATTTCTATGATTCCATCGAACATTTGAAAAATTTAATAAGGATGAAGGATCAGGCGTTCGATTACTTGAACCCTCGAATCCTGGAATCCCTAAACCCTTTGTTTTTTGAAAGGAACGGAATCATGAGTTACGAACACATCATTTACGAAAAAGAAGGTCCCATTGCGCGGATCATCATGAACCACCCGGAGAAGCACAATCCCCTGGGAAAGCCCATGATGCGGGAGATCATAAAAGCCCTGGAAGGGGCCGGTGAAGACAGGGAAATAAGAGTCGTCATCATCAAAGGGGCAGGCCGCTCCTTCAGCTCGGGGCATGACATTCCCGCTATCGGCATGGATATTGAGCTGGGCCCGGAATACAAAGGGAAAAGGCCGCCGGCAAAACTGCTGATCGAAAGGGACGAATGGCTCAAGCGGGAATTCTATCAATATGTCTTTAATTTTGCGAAGCCGACCATCGCCCAGGTCCACGGTTACTGCATTTACGGCGGCAATAATTTCCAGCTCTGCTGCGACATCACCATCGCGGCGGAAAATTCCTATTTCAAGCCGAAGGGCGACACGATCGTGACGATTGCGAGCTACCTGCCTGCCGATACCTGGGCCACCGGGATGGGACCGCGCCACCTCGGCGTCAAAATGGACGGCAAGATCGCGGAAAAATGGGGCGTCGTCAACCGGGCCGTCCCCCTGGAAAAGCTGGAGGAAGAGGTTGAAAAACTGGCGCAGGTCATAGCCGCCATGCCCGAAGACAGTGTGAATCTCAACAAGAAGTGCTTAAACGCCATGATGGATTTCGACGGCCTGGAGGCCGCATGGAGGACGACGCATGTGGCCCACGCCATGGGGACGCACCAGCGCGTGAAATCCGACGAGTTCAACATCTTCAAAATGAGGGCTGCGGAAGGCGCTTCGGCGGCGATCCATGCTCGTCAGAGGAAACGATAAAGCTTACGAAGGAGAAAAATATGAGTTTCGAAAATATCATCTATAAAAAAGAAGGGAAGATCGCGACCATTTCTCTGAACCGTCCGGCCAAGCTCAACGCCTTGAATGAACCCCTGTTGGCGGATTTTGACGAAGCATTGAACGACGCGGGGGAAGACAAAAAGGTTGCGCTTCTCATCATCCAGGGGGAGGGCAGGGCTTTCTGCGCCGGCTATGACGCCAGCGGCGACGAAAAGACCGACCCGGCCTTCGATTGGCGCAACAAGCCCATGATGTACGATCTGTATACGAGAGAGCGGCGCCGTCAGGACAGGATCGAAAATCTGGCCCGATTTCCGAAGCCCACCATTGCTAAAATTCAGGGCTATTGCCTGGAGGCGGGCTGCTCGATCATTCTGGCCTGTGATTTTGCAATCGCCGCTGAAGACGCGCAATTCGGCGACCCGTCCGTGCGCATGGGGATGTGCACGGACCTGCCGCTGTGGTACTATGTAATCGGCATCAAACGGGCGAAGGAACTGATGCTGACGGGCAGAACCATGGATGCAGCCGAGGCGGAACGGATCGGCCTGGTCACGAAAACGGTGCCGGCCGGTCAAATCGATGAAGAAGTCCGGAACCTGGCCCAGACGCTCATGACCAGCCCCTCTGACGCCCTGCGCAACAATCGTGAGGCATTCCAGGCGGCCCTGGAGGCCAGAGGCCTTTCCGCCGGATTCCGGTTTGCCGGCGACATGCGGGTCTTCAGCGTCCTGCAGCGCCCCGGCTCACGGCCCAGGGAGTTTAACTTCTTCGACGTGCGCGACAAAAAGGGATTGAAGGCGGCCTTCGAGGAAATGAATGCCCCCTTCAGGAAGTTGGGATATTAATAAGGTTGGGGACAGATTTTAAATCTGCCCCCGGACCCCGATATCAGGAGTTGTTATGACGCTGTCTGATACGTTCCGTCTGGAGCCCTACGAAAAGATAAATAAGATTGTCGATCTGAAAACCGCTGTTGCCCGGCATGTCAAAGAGGGGATGTCGCTTTATATCAGCCGGTCGGCGGAAGCTGCGGCCGCGGAAGTGATTCGCCAATTCTGGAACAGCAAATCGCCGTTCACCTTGATGATGAACCTGCCCGGCGGCGCCCAGGCCATGTGCCTGATGCACCGGGGCCTCGTCAAAAAATTGATCTTCACGACCTGCGCCGATCTCTACCCCAGCCCCAGCCCCAACCCCATCATCCAGCGGGCCTATCGGGAAAAGAAGGTTGAATTCGAGAACTGGTCGGTTTTGTCCTTTACGCAGGCCTTCATGGCGGGAGCCCTCAATCTGCCCTTCATGCCGACCCTCTCCATTTCCGGCAGCGCCATGGCCGATGAGAACAACGGCGCCTTTACGGAGATCGATGATCCCTTTACGGGACGAAAGATCGGCGTCGTCAAGCGCATGAATCCCGACGTAGCCCTGTATCATGGATGGGCCGCCGACGCGGCGGGCAACACCATCCTTGCCCCTTACGGCGACGACCGGGAGTGGGGCGCGAAAGCGGCGACGGGCGGCGTCATTGTCACGGTGGAAAAAATTGTCTCCACGGATTACATCCGGGAGCATTCCAACATGGTCAAGATTCCGGCCTACATGGTGGATGCCGTTTGTCTTGCGCCGCTCGGGGCGCACCCGCGCGCCATGAACAGCCGGGGGCTTCCGGAATTCGAGTCTTACGATGTGGATGTGCCGTTTCTGGAGGAATTCCGCGAAGCGGGTAAAAAACCGGAAACGCTGGAGCAATGGGTAAAGGAATGGATACTGGACTGCAAAACCCACGAAGACCGTCTGAAAAAACTGGGCGTCGAACGGATTTACCGGCTCAAGGGTAAAACCGCCAAAGACAGCTGGCAGTACCGCCTGATACAGACGCAGGAGGAAGCGTCAACGCCGAAGCCATGCAACAACATTGAATTTGCCATCGTGGCGGCTTCCCGGAAAATCAAGGACATCTTTATCAAAGGCGGCTTCAGGGCCATGTTTGCCGGCATTGGCCTCGGCGGCCTGGCAGCCTGGCTTGCCTATTACGCCCTGAAAGCCGAAGGGCGGGAGGTGTACATGGTGGGGGCCGGCATCGGCTTTGACCCCCGTCCCGGCGATCCTCTCATGAGCTCCTCCAGCAATATCGCCACGTCGCGGATGCTAGTGGATTGTGTTGATATACACGGTGTGGCCGTCGGCGGCGTTAAAAAGGCCTGCCTCGGCATCCTCGGGGCGGCGCAGATCGACAAGCACGGTAACATCAATGCCTCCAAGGTCAGCGCCACGACGTATATCGGCGGAGCAGGCGGCAGCAATGACATCGCCAACGGGGCCAATGAGGTCGTCGTCATCACGAAGCAAAAAAAGGATCGCTTCCTCGATAAGGTCACCTACGTCACCTGCGCCGGGACCCATGTGACGACCTTGATATCCAATCTCGGCATCTTTGAGAAGAACGGCGGCGAGTTTGAGCTGACGCATTATTTTGCGGCCGATGAAACGCAGAAGACCGCTATGCTGAAGAAGATCGCCGAGAACTGCGGCTGGGAATTGAAGGTTGCCGGCAATGTCCAGGGGGTTGCCGCACCCACCGCGGAGGAACTGACCCTTTTGAGAAGCCTCGATCCGGAGGGGATTTTTATCGAGGATTTAAAAAGGATATGAGGATTCAAGGGGTCAAGGCTTCGGGCGAGAGAGCTTCATATTAATTCCGGCCATATCGTGCGGATACCATAAGGCAGGAAAATGTAACCGTCGTTCCGACGGATGCCGGATGCCGGATGGCGGAAATATTATACACGGAATTTCGGATCGTCCCTTGCTTGATACGGGACCTCGATAAAAGAAAATTTATTTTATAAGTGGCAATAGTTCCATTACCTGAATCCTTGACCCCTCGAGTCCTTGAATCGCTTTTTAGGAGCAGATAAATGACGGAAACAAAGAAACAGCCTCAACCCCTCGATCACCTCAAGGTGGTCGAGATCGGAAATAACATCGCCACGGCCTATTGCGCCAAGATGCTGGCCGATCAGGGGGCGGAGGTCATCAAAGTGGAGGACCCCCGCACGGGGGCGATGGACCGGACGGAGCGCATCCTGCCGGGCGAAGAAAAAACGGGATGCGTCTTTGCCTATGTGAACTGCAATAAGTTGGGCGTCAGTTTGAATCTGGAGACGGAAGCGGGAAAAAAAACGCTGGCCGATCTGGTGCGCCAGGCGGACATCCTCGTGGAGGGAAACCGTTCGTCCCGGGCCGCGGAGCTCGGTGTCGATTACGAGACGCTTTCTGCCATCAATCCCAGGCTCCTCGTAACGTCGATTACGCCCTTCGGCAAGACGGGTCCTTACGCCGAATACAACGCCTATGCCATTAATGTGAGCGCCGCCGGCGCGTCCAGCGTTTGCATCGGTGAGCCGGGCCGGACGCTGCTGCCGCTTCCCCTTTCCCAGGTCCATTTTCAGAGCGCCGCCATGGCGGCGACGGCGACGCTGGGCGGCCTCCTTGTCCGTGATTACACCGGGCGGGGTCAACACATCGATGTCAGCGAGGCGGAGGTCTGGATCACCCATTTCACGGGGCACGCGGTCATCGCGTATGTGTTTCACAACCGCCGCCGCATCCGGTCGGGTCATAAGACCCAGGCCCTGTTCCCGAACGGCATCTTCCGCTGCAAGGACGGTTATATCTCCCTCATCGCCATGCGGGGCGAGCAGTGGCGGGAGTTTCTGAAGATCGTCGGCGAAGGGAAAATACCGGACTGGTACGCCAATGATGAGCGCTTCACGAAGACCAGCTTCCGGGAGATCAACCTCAAATACGGCGATGAAATCGAAGTCCTTCTCGAAAAATGGCTCACGACGAAGGCAAAAGACTATATTTACGAGCAGGGCAGGATCAATCATGTCGCTCTTGCTCCCGTCCGGGACATCCGCGAAGTCCTGGAAGACCCGCATCTTAATTATCGAAAGTTTTTCGTTGATGTGGAGGACCCGCAGTTCGGCAAGCTGCAATACCCGCAGTCGGCCCTGCGCTTCTCCAAAACGCCGTCCGTGATTCGCCGCCCGGCGCCGACATTGGGCCAGCATAATGAGGAGATATTGTGCGGCCGTTTGGGCTACACAAAAAAAGAGTTACAGGATTTGCGTAAAGATGGTGTGATTTGATGGCCTTGACAAATACCGAATCGCCGTCATTTCGACCGGGATACCGTTTTACAATGACTGTTATTGTCATTTCGACCGCAGGGAGAAATCTAAGATTTCTCAGTCGTGAATACTCCTTCGAAATGACATAGCAGTGTTAACATGACACGATGATCCCTCAAGGCGTTTCGGGACAAGGATTTCTCGTCGTCCCGCTTCAGGGGGACTCCTCGAAATGACAATATTCGCGGGGATTGATTTAGTGAAGGAGGTTTCAATCGATGGATCAGAATAAATATCCCCTAAGCGGCATCCGGGTTCTCGATTTCGGCTGGGTCGCCGCCGGGCCTTCGGCCACGAAGATTCTGGCCGATATGGGTGCGGAGGTGATCAAGGTCGAGTCCCGCAAGCGGCCCGACACAACGCGCTTTACGCCGGACAATATCGAACGGTCTCCGGAGACGGACCCGGCTTTTCACAGCCTGAACCGCAACAAGCTGGGGATTACGATCGACATGACCAAGCCGGAAGGGTGTGAGCTGTTGCGGAAACTGGCCGCTAAATGCGACATCGTCCTGGAGAATTTTTTCCCCGGCGTGATGAAGAAATTCGGCCTCGATTACGAAACGCTCCGCCAGGTGAAGCCCGACATCATTTATGTGTCCATGCCGGGTTTGGGAACCTGGGGCCCCCAGGCCGAGACGCCGGCCTACGCGCCGGGGCTTGCCGCCCTGTCCGGTCTGGAGAGCATGGTCGGATACAAGGGGGAACGGGCCCTGGGACTCCAGCAGCCCTATTCGGATTACAACGCGGGTACCAACTCCGCCTTTGCCGCCCTGGCCGCCCTGATTCACCGCAAACGCACGGGGGAGGGGCAGAATATCGAAGTGGCCCAGATCGAGGCGCTGGTCGCCTGCATCGGCGAGGCCGTTCTCGATTATCAGGTGACGGGCAAAGTCCCCGGTCTGGAAGGGAACCGCCATGGCCGCATGGTGCCCCATAACAACTATCTTTGTGACGGCGACGATAAATGGGTGTCCATCGCCGTGAAGACAGACGCGGAGTGGAATAATCTGGTTGAAGTCATGAGTGACGCGCCCCAACTGGAGGACAAAAAATTTGCGACCCTTGAGGGCAGGCAGGCCCATGAAGACGAACTGAACGAACTGATTTCCGGCTGGACGGCCGGCCGGACGGCGGAGGAGATCACAGAGATGCTTCAGGAGGCTGGTGTCGCAGCTTTTCCCTGCATGGACATCGGCGACTGTTTTCTCGATCCCCATAACCAGGAACGGGGGGTCTTTATTCCATTGGAGCATCCCGTAAGCGGCGATGAGTTTATCGCCAACCTCTCCTGGAAGATGAGCGAGTCCGACGGCGCCGTCTACCGCCCTGCGCCGATGTGGGGGCAGCACAACCATTATGTATTCGGGGACATCCTGGGGCTGTCGGCAGAAGAAATCGCCCGCTATGAAGCGGCGGAGGTCATCCAGAAATTTCAGGAGCCGGAGAAGAAGGAATAATAAAGGGTTGTTATTCCGGCAAAAGCTGGAATCCAGGAAGATAAAATCATGATTAAATACCTGGACACCGGTTTTCACCGGTGTGACGTTTCTTGCAGTCTCATAAAAAGTGAGGATTTATAACCATGACCCTTGCACTCCAAGGCATTAAAATCATCGATGTCGGCTACTATCTGCCGGCGGCTTACTGCACCCAAATGCTGGGAGACATGGGCGCCGACGTCATCAAGGTTGAGGAGCCTATCACGACCAGGCACCGCCGCGGCGGCGCCGGCGTGTCCGCCGCGCCGGGGAAAGGGGCGGAGGAGAAATCGGCTTACGATTTTTTCAACCGCAACAAGAGGAGCGTCATCCTCGATTTGAAATCGAAAGAAGCCATGGCGATCTTCCACCGCCTCGTTAAAGATGCCGACGTCATGATTGAAAACATGCGCCCCGGCGTCGTGAAGCGGATGGGTATTGATTACGACGTACTCAAAGAAATCAATCCCCGCCTCATCTATTGTTCCATCTCCGGCTTCGGCCAGGACAGCCCTTACAAAAACCTTGCGGGCCACGATCCCAATTACTGCTCCATCGCGGGCGCCCAGATGATGAACGCGGACGGCGAGAAAAATCCCATCCGCTTCGGCGTCCCCCTGGGCGACATCGGCACGGCCCTCCACGCGACAATCGGCATCCTCACCGCCGTCATTGCCCGCGGCCTTACGGGGCAGGGGCAGTACATCGACATCTCCATAACGGACAGCGTCTTTTCCTTTGTGAGTCGAGGCCTCAGGGCCTGGATCAGGCCCGACCTCTGGCCGGGGACGGAATACGGAGAGGTTGTTCTGGGACCTCTGGAGGTCAAGGACGGCAAATACATCACCGTCGGCAATATCGAACCCTACTTCTGGGAGCGTTTCTGCAAGGCCATCGGCCGGGAGGATTTTGTTCCCCATAAGGACGCCAAAGGCGAGAAGGGCGAGGAGGTCAAATCGGAAATTAAAAAAATCATGCTCACGAAATCCCGCGATGAATGGGTGAAGATTCTCACCGAAGCGGACACGGCCGTCGCGCCGGTCCTTGAGGTGGCCGAGGTTTTGGATGATCCCCATATCCGGGCGCGAAAGCTCGTCATGGACCTCGATCATCCGACGCAGGGAAAGGTCAAGCAGATCGGCTTTCCCATCAAGCTCTCCGATACGCCGGGGCAGATCCGCACCTTTGCCCCGTTCGCGGGACAGCATACGGCGGAGGTTCTGCGGAGCCTGGGATATGGCGACGATGAAATAAAGTCATTTAAAGAAAACGGCATAATACAATAATTGAATATAACAGGAGGAAGAACATGGCAGAAGAGAAAAAGACAAAACTCGTTGAAGGAAAAATTACGGACGAGGCGCTGGAGCAATTGCGCAGCCGTATCGGAATGAAGCTGCGGATTCACCCTGACAGCGGCAACCGGAATGTCTCGGAAGAAACGATCCGGAAGTTTGTTAACGGGACAGGCGATATTAATCCCCTTTACCGGGACCCTGAATATGCGAAAAAGACCCGCTACGGCAAACTGGTTGCTCCGCCGTCCTGGCTGTACAGTGTTTTTCAGATGGGCGTTATGCACGGCTTGGCGGGTGTGCATGGCTGGCATTCCGGCGACGACTGGGAATTTTTCAAGCCCATTATTGACGGCGACCGGATCAAGCCGGAAGCCATCTTCAAGGGTTTTGACGAAACGAAGAGTGGCTTTGCCGACCGGATGATTAAAACGTATCAGGAGAGGCTCTATTATAACCAGCGGGACGAACTGGTGGCCAAAGCCCTGGGCTGGACCTTCAAGGCCGAGCAGAGCAACGTGCGCAAAAAGGGCAAGTACGCCAAACTGGAGCTGCCCCACCCCTGGACGGACGAAGAGCGCGATGAGATCGACGATCAGATTATGGCCATGAAGATCAGGGGGCCTGAAGTCCTGTATTTTGAAGACGTCAACATCGGCGATGAAGTGCCCCAGGTCATCAAAGGCCCCATCGGCATTACGGATGAAGCGGCCTTCTACGGCGGCACATCGGGCCGGCTCATGGCCCACGAAGCGGCCCTCGCCGGTTATAAGAAGCATCCGGCCTGGGGCTTCCGCGCCGGCGACACGACGGCCTGGGAACCGCGAGCGGCGGTTCATTGGCTGATTGAAGCGGCAAACGGCGCCGGCCTTCCCTACATGTACGAAATCGGCATGGAGCGAAACTCCTGGACCATCCAGATGTTTACGAGCTGGATCGGCGACGAGGGATGGCTCAAGCGCTGCTACGCCGAATACCGCGCCTTCATCTACCTGGGCGATGTGGCCTTCATTAAAGGGACGGTGACCAAGAAATATGTCGATGAAAACGGCGAAGCCTGCGTGGATGTGGATATTTTCGGCACCAATCAGCGCAAAGAAACCATCGTGAAGGGGCACGGCACGGTTATTCTGCCGTCGAGGGATAAGAAGACCTGGCCTTTGGAATCGCGATTAGCGAAGTAAAGGCAAAATCATGAACACGGAAATGATCGACATCATCCGGCGGAATTTCGATCTCGACCTGGCGGAGGGCAGGGACGACAAGGTCATGCCCCTGTCCGAAGCGATGAAGCGTCACATCCGGCCGGGGCAGACGGTTCTGTTGGGCGAATTCGCCAACGCGGCCACGCGGGAGATTGCCCGGCAGTTCAAGGACACGAAGGCGGCCTTCACCATCATCAATGCGAGCCGGGATTACACGTCAGCCCTGGTTTACAACGGCCTGGTGAAGAAGTTGATCGGCGTGGCCTATATGCACCTCTATCCGACAAGCGGCCCGAACAAGCTGATTCAAAAGGCGTTCAACGAAGGCCGCATCGAGATTGAAGGATGGACCTCCATCAGTATGCAGCAACGGCTTATAGCCGGCGCAATGGATATGGAATGCATGGTGACCAAATCCCTCCTCGGGTCCGACATGGTCGTAGACAATCAAGATTGTCTCCATGCATTCCATAGCCCCTTTAATAATAAGCAGGAACTGGCCCTGCTCAAAGCGCTGAACCCCGATATCGCCGTCGTCCACGGCTGGTTTGCCGATCGGCAGGGCAATATCATCATGGGCTCGCCCTATTATATGGGGACGAGCACCTGGGGGGCGCGGGCCAGCAAGGAAGGCGTCGTGGCGACGGTGGAAAAGATCGTCCCGACGGAATTTATCCGGAAGCATTCGTGTCTCGTGTCCATTCCGAGCTATATGGTGAAATCGGTTACGGAAGTTCCCTTCGGCGCCCATCCCCAGGGCATGAACACCCTGGGCCTCGGGATCGACGGCTTTACCAGTTATCGTCCTGATATTCCGTTTATCGGAGATTATCGCGCGACCGTTTCCGATCCTGCCCGACTCGAAGCGTGGATGGATGAATGGGTGTACGAGTGTCCGAATCAGGAGGCTTATCTGGCGAAGATTGGAAAGGAAAGGCTGGCCGGCTTTTCATCGGGCATCGGCGAGGGCGAGGGGCAGATGGAACTGGCGAACCTCCTGAACACCATCTCACTGAGTCCCGAATACACGAAAAATGAGCTGACCGTTGTGGCGGCGGCGCGGAAGATCGAAGAGATCGTCCTTACCAGGCATTACATCAACTTCTTACTCGGCGTCGGTTTCAGCGCCCTCGCCGGCTGGTCGGCCTACTATAAATTAAAAAAGAAGGATATTCCCATCAAATTGATGATCGGGACAGGCGTCTATGGCTATTCGCCCCAGCCGGGAAATCCGTCCATCGGCGCGACGTCCAACATCGAGACGGGCTGCCTGATCACGGACGCCTTTCAGAGTTATGGTACGTTTATCGGCGGATACAACAACCGCTGTCTGAGCGTTCTGGGGGCCGCCCAGGTCGATAAACACGGCAACGTCAACGCCACCAAGGTGGACGGCCAATTTATCGCCGGCTCAGGCGGCTCCAACGACGCGGCCAACGCCGAAGAGGTTATGGTCATCTCACGCCAGTCCTCCAAGCGTTTCGTTGACCGGGTCGATTACATTACGTCGCCGGGGATCAGGGTCAAAACGCTTGTCTCCGACATGGCCGTGTTTGAAAAACTGGGCGACGATGACGAATTTACGCTGACGGGCGTCCATGTGAGCGGCGCGAGTCTGGAAGAGAAGATCAAAACGGTTCGCGCAAACTGCGGCTGGGATTTGAAAGTGGCTGCCGATGTGAGACAGATGACGCCGCCGGATGTGGAGGAACTGGCCATGATCCGGTGCTTTGACCCGAACAAGTTGTATAGATGAAGAATAATAAAGGATTCAAGGGATCAGGCATAACAAACAGCCAACGGCACGGCGAGGTATAAAAGCAGAATAAATATAGAATTGCTGTCGTCATTCCCGCGCAGAGACTGAGTCATAATAGGAAAAATTGTCATTCCGAATCCCGCAGCGGTGGGATGAGGAATCTGAAGTTGTTCATATCAGGCACTAAGATCCCTCTCTTCATTCGGGACAAGGATTTCTCCCTTTGGTCGAAATGACAAAAAATGAATTGTGGTACAGTCTCTTAGGCGGGAATATAGATATTTGATAAACTGGATCCCGGATCGGGGTCCGGGATGACAGGAAGTTTATTTTCTTAGTTCATTGTTAAGGATATACATATGTTGAAAAAAGCCTTGAGCGGATTAAAAATTGTTGAATACGGCCATTTCATTTCGGCGCCGTACTGCGCGAAACTGATGGCCGATCTGGGTGCCGAGGTGATCAAGATTGAAAACCCGGCGGAAGGCGGCGATGAGGCGCGCCGCCACGGTCCCTTTCCCGGCGATGTGCCGCACCCGGAGAAGAGCGGCCTGTTCCTGTGGCTCAACGCCAATAAAAAAGGCATTGCCCTCGATATAACATCGGAAGCCGGACGCGGCGTTTTTCATAAACTGCTCAAAGACGCGGATGTTTTTGTGGCCAATTACCCCCCTCTCCGTTCGGAGGAACTGGGGATCGATTATGAAACGCTCTCAAAGGTCAACCCGCAGCTTATCGTTACGAGCATTTCGCCCTTCGGCCAGACGGGGCCTTATCGGGACTATAAGGCCTATGAACTGAACTGCCAGGCCGCGGGCGGCGTGAGCGTCGCCTCCGGCGATCCGGACCGGGAGCCGATTGCCCTTCCCATGTTCCAGACCTACTATCAGGCCGGCGCCGCGGCGGCGGGGGCGACGATGACGGCGCTTCTGGTCCGCGACAAGATCGGCCGGGGGCAGCACATCGACATCTCGGAGGTGGAGGTCCCCGCCAACAACCTGGTGGGGCAGCATCTGACCACCTTCATCTATCGGGGCCTTACCGGTATCAGAAAGGGTCATCAGGGCGGCTATTTCAATTATCCGACCTGCTGCCTGCCCTGCAAGGACGGCTACATCTGTCTTGTCGCCCCGCAGGTGGCCCAGTGGAAGCGGTTTATCGAACTCATGGGAACGCCCGAATGGTCGAAAGAGCCGCGCTACCGCGACCGCCGCGAGATGGCGGAGTCCTATCCCGACGAGGTGGACGCCCTTTTGATCGACTGGTTTAAGAACTACACGAAGGAAGAAATCTTCGCCATGTGCATGGAGCGCCATATCCCCTTCGCCCCTGTAAGAACGGTTGATGAGGTAGCCCATGACAGGCAGCTTGAGGCGCGGCGCTTTTTTGTCGAACTCGATCATCCGGAGGCGGGAAAGCTGAAGTATCCCACGACAGGCTATGAACTGTCCAAAACGCCTGTTCAACTGGAGCGTGCCGCCCCCCGACTGGGCGAACACAATCAGGAGATATTGGGCGGCCGCCTGGGATATACCGCTGAGGACATCGAAAAACTAACGAAAAAATAAAACTTCATGTCATCCCGGACTCCGATCCGGGATCCAGTTCTTTATAATTAATAGATTCCGGCTTCCGCCGGAATGACGTAAAACGATATCGAATGTACGGGGAAACTTTTCGTATACTACGCAGGAGAATAAGTATGTACGGACTTGAAGGATACAGAATCATCGACTTCGGCACGGCCTGGGCCGGTCCCATGTCTACGCAGCTTTTGGCGGATATGGGGGCCGAAGTGATCAAGGTGGAAACGCAGGGCCGCCTCGACGGCCTCCGGATGGGGCGCCCCATTGTGGGCGACGACATTGCCGGCGGCGACGAGGGGAAGTGGCCGAATCTGCAGCCCGCCTTCCACGCCCTGAACCGCAACAAATTGAGCATCACCGTGGACATCAAGACGGAGGAGGGGCTTGCCCTGATCCGGGACCTCATCAAGATCAGCGACGTCGTGAGCGATAATTTCAGCCCCGGCGTCATGGACCGGGCCGGTCTGGGGTATGATGACCTGGTCAAAATCAAGCCGGACATCATCTGTGTTTCTTTGAGCGGCGTGGGTCAATACGGCCCGTTGAGAGACGCCACGCTGTATGCCAACACGATTATGGCCCTCTCCGGCCTGAGCTCGCTCATCGGCTATAAGGACGAGCCCCTTCTCGGCATGTCCGCCGTGGCTTACGGCGACGCCAATGCGAGCATCCATGCGGCCTTTATTATTCAGGCGGCCCTGTATCATCGGAAGATGACGGGCGAGGGGCAGCGGATCGACCTGGCGGAGGCCCAGATGGGGAGCAGTCTCATGGGCGAGGCTTTGATGGATTATTTCATGAACGGCCGCGTCGCGAAGCCCCAGGGCAACCGCCACCCCTACATGGCGCCCCACAACAATTACCCCTGCGAGGGCGAAGATAAGTGGGTATCCATTGCCGTTAAAACGGATGAGGAATGGCAAGGCTTCTGCGAAGCCATCGGCAATCCGGCCTGGTGCCGGGATAGGAAATTTGCCGACGCGAAGAGCCGATGGGAAAATCAGGAGGAACTGGACCGCCGCATCAGTGAATGGACCATCGGACAGGAAAACAATGATGTCATGGAACTCCTGCAGGCGGCAGGCGTTGCCGCCGTTTCCTGCCTGAATACGGAGGACCAGTATTTCGATCCCCATTTCAACGAGCGGCAGAGTCATATCGAAATCGAACATCCCCTGGTGGGCGTGGAATCCCTCTACGGCATTCCCTGGCGGCTCAGCGAGACGCCGGGCGATATTCACCGCCCCGCGCCGTCTATCGGAGAGCATAACGATTATGTCTTCGGGGAACTGCTGGGGAAGGCAAAAACAGAAATTGAAAGATTAGTGAAGGCAAAGGTGATCTACTAAAGAGGTTACGACATGGCTGAAGAAAAGAAACACGAACTTCAGGACGGCGCCCTGACGGGCATCAAGATTCTCGATTTGAGCCGCACCCTGCCGGGTCCTTTCTGCACGCTCATGCTGGCGGACATGGGGGCGGAGGTCATCAAAATCCAGGAGGCCCAGCGCCGCCGCAACTCCCTGGAAACGCTCGTGCCGAAAAGCGAGTTGACAACGGACGACCTGAAGGCGGGCTATACGCCCCACCGGGCCATCGACAGGAACAAAAAAGGCATCGCCCTCGATTTGAAAAGCGAGACGGCGCGAGAAGTGTTCTATAAGCTCGTTGAAGAAAGCGATGTGGTGGTGATTGAATTCCGCCCCGATGTCGGAAAGCGTCTCAAAATTGATTATGACACCCTCAGGGTCATCAATCCCCGCATGATCTACTGCGCCATTACCGCTTACGGCCAGGACGGCCCCTATGCCGATTATCCCGCCCATGACGCGAACATCATCGGCGCCGCGGGCATCCTGGGCGCCACCGGCACCCCGGACGGGCAGTATGTTCTGCCGGGCGTGCCCATTGCCGATCTTTGCGGGGGCGGTATGAACGCCGCCGTCGGCATCCTCACGGCCCTTTTCGCCCGTGAAAAAACGGGCCGCGGCCAGTTCATCGACATCTCCATGATGGACGGTGCCGTGGCCATGATGCTGGCGCGGCACAACATGCTTTACGGCATTACGGGCCAGTCGCCCACGGCGGGCCAGCGGCCGTCCCACGTCTACCGGACGAAGGACGACAAGTACCTCTGCTTTGCCGGCGGAGAGCCCTGGTTCTGGGAGCGGCTCTGCAAAACCCTGGGACTCGAAGAACTGATTCCCTATGACCAGGCGGTCAAGCCCTTTGCGGGTTTCAGCAAGGAGCGGGAATGGGTCATCTCCAAGCTGACGGAGACGTTCCTTTCCAAGACCCGCGACGAGTGGCTGGAGATCCTGCATAAGGCCGATACGTGCATCGCCCCGGTCCACACGTCGATGGGAGACGTCCTCGACGATCCCCAGGTGATGCACCGGAAGATGATGGTTGAGTTTGAAGATCCGACGCTTGGCAAAATAAAACAGCCCGGCATTGCCATCAAAATGTCCGATACGCCGGGAGCGATTCGGACTCTGGCCCCCCGCCACGGCCAGCACACGAAAGAAATTTTGTCCGGTTTGGGGTATAGCGAGAAGGAGATTGAAGAACTGAAAAAAAGCGGCAGTGTAGCATAAAATTTCTAAAGGAGTTTCCCATGTCCAAATCTGCATTGAGCGGCGTTAAAGTGGTTGAGCTGGCCACGATGTATTCCGGGCCTTACTGTGGAAAGTTGCTTGCCGATCTGGGGGCCGACGTGATCAAGGTCGAACCGCCCGCAGGCGATCCGGCGCGTCTCGAAGGACCTTTTCCCGATGATGCGCCCCATACGGAAAAGAGCGCCCTGTTCCTTTACTTAAACACGAGCAAGCGCGGCGTGACGCTCGATCTGAGCAAGGCCGCCGATATGGAGGCCTTTAGAAAACTGCTCTTATGGGCCGACGTTCTGATCGACAACCATCGTCCCGATTATCTGCCGGGCCTTGGGTTGGACTGGCAGGCTATCCGGCGGCTCAATCCGCAGATCATCTACACATCGATTACGCCGTATGGATGCGTCGGTCCGAGGGCCCTCCAGGAAGCCGGCGAAATGACGATCATTCACGCCGCGGGATTGGGTAATCTCCTGCCCGCCAAGGCCGTGGACATCAGCCGCCCCCCCGTCAAAACGGGCGGCAACACGGCCCAGTACATTGCCGGCATTTACGGGGGCCTCACGACGGTGGCCTCCCTCATCGGCCGACGAAAGAACGGCCTGGGCAGTTTTATCGATATTTCGGTTCAGGACGTCATCATCAATCTCATCGGCCCGAGAGTCACGATGAACCGGTATCAGTTCACGTCATGGGGCCGCGTACCTGACAGGCCCCAGGCCATGGGCCGCATGGAGACAAGCGACGGCTACATTGTCCTGGCGGCCAACGACGACCACCACTTCCGGGCCGTCCGGGAGCTGGTGGGCAATCCGGAGTGGGCGCAGAACGACGGCTGGAACGACCGCGGTTGGCGTCTCAACCACCTGATGGATGTGGCCCCCCAGATGGAAGCCTGGATGAAGCAGCAGAAAAAATTCGAATTGTACCACCGGGCCGCCAAAATGGGGATTCCCATCGGCCCGATCAATACCGTCAAAGACGTCATGGAAAGCGAACAATACAAATTCCGGGAATTCTTCATCGATGTGGACCACCCGGTGGCGGGCAAATTTCCCTACGCCGGCTGGTCCTACAAGATGCCCGCGTCGCCGCCCCGGGTCAGCCGTCCGGCGCCCCTCTTGGCCCAGCACAATGAAGAGGTCTTTGCGAATACGGCAAAGATTGAACCATACGGCCCAAAAGCTGTTCCGGAGCAAAACAGCAACAATCAGGAAAGCGTCGTTCACCCCCTGAAGGGCGTCCGGGTCCTGGACTTCAGCTGGGTCTGGGCGGGACCCTATTGCAATATGCTTCTGGGAGCCCTGGGGGCCGAGGTGATCAAGATCGAAGGGCACAACCGGCTGGATTTGTCCCGCCGCAACTTTCCCTGGCCTCTGCCCAACGCGGCCCCGACGAAAACGCCGCCGAATCAGGGCATGTCGTTCAATTCCGTCAACATGAACAAAAAGAGCATCACCGTTGATTTGCAGAAACCGGAAGGATTGGCCCTCGTGAGAAGACTGGTCGCCGTCAGCAACGTCGTCACCGACAATATGCGGGCCGGCGCCATGATCAAACTCGGCCTCGGCTATGAGGACCTGCGCAAGATCCGCCCCGACATCATCGCCATGACCATCGCCAGCCGGGGCATGACGGGGCCGGAGCGCGACTACCTCGGCTACGCCAACATCCATCATGCCATCGGCGGGGCGGCCTATATTACGGGTCTTCCCGACGATCATCCGAGCCACGGCGCGGGCGGCGATACGGATATTTTTAACGCCACGACGGCGGCCTTTGCCGTCATTGCGGCGCTTCATCACCATGCCCAGACGGGCGAGGGGCAGTTCATCGATCTGTCCCAGTGCGAGGGGGTGAGTTCCCTGATCGGCGAGTATCTGCTCGGATACGCCATGACGGGCGTCATCCCGGAGCGCATCGGCAACGCCCATCCGCGCTATGCCCCCCATGCCGTTTACCGCGCTTGGGGTGTTGACCGGTGGCTGGCCCTGGAGATCCGGTCTGATGAGGAATTTGCGAAACTGGCCGCAATCATCGGCAGGCCGGAACTGGCGACCAACCGCCGCTTTAAGACCAGGGCGGCCCGCAAGAAAAACGAGAAGGCCCTTGATAAGATCATTGAAGCCTGGACAAAAGAGCGGGACCGCGACTGGATGGTCGGGGAGTTCTGCAAGGCCGGCCTGATCGCCGCGCCATCCCGGGAGTCACGGGACCTTTACGCCGATGAGCACCTCCGCGTTCGGGGCAGCTTCGTTAAGATCGATCATCCGGAGCTGGGCGATCTGGAACTGGTGCGGGTTCCCTGGCGGATGAACGACCAATTGGCGCCCATGACGGCGGCCCCGCAGCTGTCTAAACACAACCCGTATGTCTTTGGAGACATCCTGGGGCTGAGCGAACAGGAAATAGCCGATTTGAGGGAAAAGAAAGTAATCATGTAGAACTAAACACAGGCGTTCATAAGATCGCTCACGTATTGTCATGTCGAATGCAGTGAGACATCTGTGTTTCGATACACGGTGAGGGAGCTTAGAGATATCTCCCTTCGATCGATATGACACAGCGTTTGTGAAATGAATTGATAAGGATAAGGAGGATCGCGTGGATTCTGAAGCAAAGGTATTGTTGGACGGCATAAAATTTCCCGAAACGCCCCGCTGGCATGAGGGCAAACTGTGGTTTTCCGACATGGTGGGAAGGAAGGTCATGACCGTGGACCTTGAGGGCCGCACGGAAACGATCGTTGAGGTTCCGAAATCACCCGGAGGGCTGGGCTGGCTCCCCGATGGACGGCTGCTTGTCGTCTCGATGAATGATCGCCGCCTCCTTCGCCTCGATCCGGGAGGACTGGTCGAAGTGGCGGATGTGAGTCAGCTCGCGCCTTTTCCCTGCGACGACATGGTCGTTGATGCGCAGGGCCGCGCCTATATCGGGCATTTCGGCTTCGACGCCCTGGCCGGGAAACCCTTTGCGCCGGCGTCGCTTCTCATGGTAACGCCGGACGGCAAGATCAGCACCGCGGCGGACAACTTGGCTTTTCCCAACGGCACCGTCATTACGCCGGACCACAAAACATTGATTGTGGCCGAATCCGTCGGATGCAGATTGACGGCCTTTGACGTGGCGCCGGACGGATCGTTATCCAATCGCCGCCTCTGGGCGCAGTTCGGTAAAAGAGAGATGCCCGACGGCATCTGCATCGACGCCGAATGCGCCATCTGGGCGGCCTTGCCGGGCGTAAATGAGGTGCGCCGGGTGCACGACGGCGGAAAAGTCAGCGCGAGCATCAAAACCAATCCCCAGGCCTATGCCTGCATGCTGGGCGGCGCGGACCTCAAGACCCTTTTCCTCTGCACGTCCACCACGGAGGCGTTCCGCGGCGCCATACCCGGCGCCATCCAGACGATCCGCGTCGATGTGCCGGGGGCGGGAAGACCATAAATTAGCAATCCCTGCGTCATTCCGGCGAAAGCCGGAATCCAGACATATAAATCAACAGGGGACTTGATAGATAGTAACGGGGGTGTATAATCACCCAATAGAATGAAGAAGGAGTAAGGAAGTATGGCCAATCAGATCGGGAAAAAATATACCTGTGAGAAGTGCGGCGCCATCTATATCGTCACCAAGGGCGGCGACGGCAAGCTGGTCTGCTGCGGACAGCCGATGCAGATAAAAAAATAGCAAGGAGTTTTAAAATGAGTAAGTTGGGTAAAAGATACGAATGCCCGAACTGCGGAACCGTTATTCTCTGCACGAAGGCAAGCCCTTCCAATCCGGTCTGCTGCGACAAGGAAATGCCGGAGCAGAAGGCAAAGAAGAAACCGTCCTCCGATTAAGGGGAATGACTTCGTAAAAAAAGTCCGATAAATCGTCGCACCTGTGGAAACCGGTGTCCAGTCTTTTAAAGATCATTCATAATTTCTGGATTCCGGCTTTTAAGACTGTGTCGTCATTAGTTTTTTTGTCATTTCGACCCCGCATTTTGCGGGGGAGAAATCTTGATGTTTAATGATATGAACAACTTCAGATTCCTCATCCCGCCGCTGCGGGATTCGGAATGACATAT
>JAFGHS010000135.1 GCA_016930075.1 Deltaproteobacteria bacterium | reverse complement strand
ATCGGCGACGAATGGGCAAGGGAACGGCTGGCGAAGCTGTATGGAGAAATGACCGAGGATTTGGCCCGGAGGATTTCATCAGGAATCAAAAACGGGTTGATCCGCGATGTAGATCCGGAGCTGCTCGGATTCTTCAATATTTTGCTCGACGAGATTGCCATGCATCGGGCATCATTGGATGATAAATACACCGTTAATCAAGTCATGTTGTTTGTGGCCGATATGCTCTATCATGCCTTTCTCACGGACAAGGGGAAAAAGATATTCGGCAGCTTCGAGAGGTTTCGCGCATGAAAATGAAACCTGTATCTTTCAATTTACCCATCACAACGGCTGTGCTCATGACGGCGGCGAGCGTCAATGCGGCGGATGCACCTAAATTGAAATTCGGGGAAGATAAAACCGAATTGATTTTCGGTGGCCTTTCCCGCAACTACATGACCTATGCGCCGAATGCCTGTCTATCCGGTCGGCCGCTTCCCCTGATTATCTCACTTCACGGCACCGGCGGAACGGCGGCAAGCGCAATCGATATGGGCCATTTCCAAAAATGGGCGGAGCTGGAAGGTTTTATCGTCGCGGCGCCGCAATCGCTCGGACAGGCTTTCAACGACGGATCGGGACGGGGCGGGGCGGCGGCCGAAGACGTTGACGATGTCGGTTTTATCCGGGCGGTGATTGCCGATGTCAAGACGAAGGCCAGAATTGACGAGAAGAGGATTTATATGGTGGGATTTTCGAGCGGAGGCGCCATGGCCCAGCGATTCGCTTTGGAAAGCGATTCTGAAGTCGCCGCTTTTGCGGCCCTTTCCGATGCTTTTTATATCCCCGATCGTAAACCGGCCGCGATTCGTCCCCTCTTGCTGATGTGGGGAACGGCGGACCCCTTGAATCCGATTCGGGGCGGGAAAGTCCGTTATGGCAGGGTCACCCTGGACAAACCGGCGCCGATGACGACTGCGGAAGGCTGGGCAAAAAAAATGGGGTGTTCGGCAAGTCCCGAACAACATCAACTTCCCAATGGCGTCGCTCATTATATTTGGTCCGGATGTCAAGGCAATGCAAGGCTTGAGCTTTACTTCATCGACGGCATGGGTCATCACTGGGCGGGAGGGAAACCTGTTCCTTATCCGGCAAGCGTCATCGGCAAATATTCGAATGCCGTTGACGCAACAAAAATCATTCTCGATTTTTTTGAAAGCAAGCTTTGCTGATATGACTGCCTGAGATGCAAGAGACAACCGGAAGGCCGCCGTTTTCGCCCGGACGAGCAGCCAATTCCCGCGGGGTTTTAACCGAAGACACGGCCTATTTTTAAGTCAACCTTCCGATTGATGATGAGTCGGAGTTCATCGGAGTTCAGTTGGATGTATCTTCGCGTTGCCGATTCAGGAAGTAGCGGACCTGCCCCTCTTTTGTCAGTGGAATGATGTGATTTCTATAAAAGGCCATGATTGCCTCGGAAGGAATGCGGCGGCGAACCTCGGGATTGATCTCAGCCTGGATGTGCTCCACTTTGTCCGCAACCCGTTTGAGAATCCTCTCTTCCACTGCCGCTCTTGTCAGGGCGACGAGCAGGCCGGCCCGGTCTTCGGATTCGATCATGGTTCGATAATGTATTTTATCGGATTGATATTTGCTTTCCGCCACATAGAGCGCGCCGAAATGAATGCGACGGGCGATTGCCTGGAGCGCCATGACGTCGTGCTCCACCGAAGAGCCGTATTGACCGTCGTCTCCTTCGGGGCAGATGCAGGGAATCAGATTCATGTATGCGTCGATGATCTCTTCGGCCAGGTTGATGGAATTATAGTTGGGTAAAAAAAGACCGGTTTCCGGCAGGGTGACGCGGCGTTTCGGATTCGGCAAATCTCTGGTAAAGGGGCGTTCTTCCGGAACACAAAATCTGCCGAACACCGCGTCCATTTCTTCGTGATACCGGAGGCGAAGGGTAAACAGGCTCATCCCTTTGCCACCTTCAAAACCGCTGCGGTCCGGGTCGTAGGCCACCTGGTTGGCCGCAAACTGGGCGCGGTTGATCAACATGAATATGATGGTTTCTTCCAACCCCTCCAATACGGCTGCAATTTGGGGCAAATCAAATTTCCCCTGATAGAGAATCGGTTTTATCGACATAGGCATGGTGCAGGTCAATGAGTCGGCAGTTTCGTTTTCTGCTGATTAATGATCTTATCCGGTTTTGATGCCGCAAGGTCCTTGCCGGCGCCGGTTTCACCGGGAATTCATCCGGCATATCGGTCCGCCATGCAACTAACCCATTGCCGCTTTAATGTCAATTCAAAAACCATAACCGCTATCTGAAGCATCTCCGTCACCCCTGCTCTCTGTGATCTTCCGGCGTTGATTATTGACGCTCTCGTAAAAAGTTGAATTTGGATCTTTTTTGTCATTCCCGTGAAAACGGGAATCCAGTCTTTTCAAGTGCTTACCTTTTCCTGGATTCCCTCCTGCGCGGGAATGACAGACTTTTTACGAGGCCATCACTTTTCGCATTATCGAAGATGCTCAAAGGCCATTTCGGATGAATGTCGATGCATAGCGAACCGGATATTTCAGGCCCTGACACCGTCGCTTAAAAAGGCCTGATAGTCCGCCATATAACCCGCCACCTTGACGGCCAGGCGGAAATCGGGGAATGTAGCCAGACCGGCGGCATGATACTTAGTAATCGCATCCTGCAAAAGATGGTCGCCGCCGAATCCGTCACCCCGTTCGATGACGATAAAAATCGGTTTTTGAAAGATCTTTTGCGTTGCAAGCGTGATGTCCAAAATTATGTTGATCCCTTCCCTGCCGGCAAATCGATGAAACATGGCAAGGGGCTGCATGAAAATCAATGCGTCCGTGTTCGGATCATCCCTGATGAGTTCGATGAATTCCTCGAACCGGCCTCCGGCAAAAAAACGCCGTCCCACGTCGAGGGGGTTTTTCACGCTCGTACCCTGGGGCGGCACGATCTCTTCGAGCCGTTTGATGGTTTTGGCCGATAAATGCGGAACCTTGAGCCCTTCGGCTTCCGCAATATCCGTCATGGTCACGCTGCCGCCCCCGGCGCCGCCCAAGATGACCACATTCTTTCCTTTCGGCAAAGCAACCCTCTGTAAACCGGAGAGGGTGAAAATCAGTTCATCCAGGGACGCGACGGAAATAATCCCATGCTGCTTGCACAGAGCCTGCCAGAGCTGCGCGGAGCCGGCGATGGACGCCGTGTGAGACATGACGGCCCGTGTGCCCCCTTCGGTCACGCCGCCTTTGTAGATCACGAGCGGTTTTTTCCGCGTCACCTCCGCGGCCAGTTCCATGAAAACCCGGCCTTCCTGGAGCCCTTCGATATAGGAGCCGATGATTTTTGTTTTCTCATCCCGGGTGAGGTAATGAAGAAAATCGTTCGCTTTCATATCCCGGGCATTTCCGAAACTCACGACTTTGCTGAATCTGAGCCCCTGCGTCGCTGCTTTCATGACAAACATGCCGGCCATTTGACCGCTCTGTGAAAAGAACCCGACCGGTCCGGCCTCCGCCGGGAAAACGGGCTGAAAGGCCAGGCCGCCCTCCGGGCTGTATATGCCCATGCAGTTTGGTCCGACGATCCTAATCCCGTGCTTCTGCGCCATCCTGATGAGCTTTTTTTCAATTTCGATGAACTCCTTCCGGCCCGATTCGGCGAAGCCCGCCGTGTAAAGATGGACGAATTTCACTTTCTTTTCGATGCAGTCTTCCATAACGGCAAGGGCCGCTTCCGCGGGAATGGTAAAGATGACGAGATCGACGGGATCGGGAATGTCCTTCACGCGGGCATAAGCCTTATAGCCGAGGATAGTGTCGGCTTTCGGGTGGACCGGGAATATTCTCCCCGCGAAATTCTGTTCAATGGATCCCTTAATATAATTGTTCCCCTGGTTCATCATCTGGGGATCGGCTTTGGGCGACGCGCCGACGACGGCAATGTTTCCCGGATAAAATAAATGATGCAGGTCCTTTAAGATCGTATCAGACATAGTAAACTCCTTTTCGTGATGAATGTTTTGTGCATATATGTAACGGCGCCTGCCGGGCAAGCGACCATTGGAAAACCACCGATCCTTATAATAAGGACCGGGAAACTGCCTTCTTTATTTTCTGGACATGATTCCTTCAAAGAGTATCGCGCATGCATGATCGGACAATTGATCGACTGAATAGACCTTGTGATAAATGATTTTCGGCAGGCACATATGCTCAATCACGCCGAATACGGCCTGCCGCAAATCATTTATGGGAATGTCGTTTCGTATTTCCCGGTTTTTTATGCCTTCATCGAGAATCCCCGTGAGGATGCAGCTGTATTGCTTGACTAACGCATAGGTTTCACTTTCAAAATAGCGTGGAAAGTTTCGTACCTCCAAAAGCGCGATTCTCGCAAGGGCATAGTCGGAATGATACAGCCCGACGTGGGATTTGATGAAGAACCTGAGCTTATTGAAATTGCCTTCCGTTTTTCTTAAGTCCTTACGGAGGGTTTTCAGATAATTTTGGAAAATATCCAGAAACAACTGATGCATAATGCCGCGCTTATCACCAAAATAGCGATAAATCAGCGATTCATTGCAACCGGATGCCTTAGCTATTTCGGCAGTCGTAATTGCATTAAAATCTTTTTGCGCAATGAGCAATTTGAAAGCTTCTGCAATCTTGATTTTCCCCGGCGGCCGGCCGATATTTTTTCCGCTGCCCGTTCTTTTCCCGTGAGGCGTTTTTTCAGCCTGATCATTCATGGTGTTTCTAATCAATAACGACCCTTAATCTGTATGGCATGACACGCAGGAACTGCAACTCTTAAAGCAAGTAAGTGATACTTACTCTATCATTCCGCCCTTTGTCAAGCGATAATGATGCGGCAACTGCACAGATTATGGCAAAGCGAACCGGTTTACACGGCCTGCTTGATCGAAGCCCTGTCCGTGAGCTTTAAATGATGGGGAATCACATCCCGTCGAAAGACATCCTCCTGCGTTTCGGCGCTTCTGATAACCGAAATTTTGTCTCCACCGACCAGAAGGGTAGCTGGTCTGGGCATGGCGTTGAAGTTGCTCATGGATACTTCCTGATAAGCCCCGACATCGAGGATGGCCATAATATCGCCCGGCGCAAGATCACCCGGCACCCGGATGGCCGGGAATAAGCGGTCGCCGTAACAGCTGCGGCCGACAACATCCATTTTATCGTTAAGAGGCGCGTTTGTCTTATTGGCAAAGATGTAATCATATACATGGTGCTCGTAGCGGCCGCCGGTAAACCAGAATTCCGTCGTATCGACGGCGGCGATATTCCATGTGATGGGCTCTTTCATCTTCTTGATGCTCTTGACCGTCGTCAGATGAATGCCCGTGTTTCCATGGAGGCTTCTTCCCGGTTCCACTTGCAGCATAAGGCCTTTGGTGTTGATGCCCCTTTGAGTCAACTCCCGCTTGAGGGTTTTCGTACATGCCGAGCCGTATTCTTCGATGCTTGGCGCCATCTTCTGATTCGGAATAAAGAGGATCGCCTTGTCGATTATGCGGGATAACACCTTGTAGCGCAACGCGGGGAAGAAAGACAACAATCTCGAAAGCCCATAGAGCACAAGATACTCATAGGGTTCGGAATACTTTACCTCGGACGCAAACGGATCTCTGGGGCAGGCAAATCCTCCCCCGATATCGATTTCCTTTGGCTGAAAACCACCGAGGGCCTCACAGACAACCCCGATTTCGCCGGCGTAGGACTTCATCTGTTCTTCCCAGTAACGCACGGAGGGATCGTGGCGGCCGTGATGCTGATGGAATCCGACCAATTCGACGCGCTTGGATTTCTGAATTTGTTTTGCAATGTAGATGACCGCCTCGCGGGAGAGTCCTCCCTTATAGGCCAGCGCGGCAAGATCGGTGGACAGCGGGCCGGTGGGAACAAAATCGCTGTATTTGGTAAATCCTGAAATGGCCGGCTTCATCCGCAGACGCACTTTGGCAATGGTATTGAGTTGTCCGGCTGCCTGTTCGATGACGTCGAATTCTTCCATACCATCAATGGTGACGCGCGCACCTTCCTTGATGGAATGGAATATGTGGTCCCGGTCTTTGGGTACGCCGTTTACCGATATGTACTGCGGATCGAATCCGGCGGCGAGCGCCACGGCCAGCTCTCCGGCCGAGTAGACATCACAGCCGCACCCTTCCCCGGCGATGATATGCTGAAGGGCGGCGTTCCAGCTTGCCTTGGCGGCCGGCATGACTTTGACGGGTCCGTCTGTCCAGCCGGCTTCAAAGCTTTTTTGAAAACGGCGGATGTTGCGGCGGAGCTGGTCCTCGGAGACGACAAACACAGGCGAGCCGAATTGTTTTACGATCTCGACGGTATCGAATGATTCGATGAATAATCGCCCGCCCCGCGTACTCAAACAATCATCAATTTTGTCTTTTCCTACCATTTTGATCTCCCTCCTTTTGGTGATGCGCGTCGAAACACCGGCCGGATAAAGCGTAAAATCACGAATGGTTCATGATCGTCATGGCGATGCTACCCTGAACCCTTCCCCGCATGAAACATGCCCATCGCTGATATACCCGGTAAGACGCTCTGAAAAGAAATAAACTGCCGTTCGGCAACCCTGTTGGAAAGATGTGATGGTTTTTTCTTTCCACAAAACAAGTCCGCCGTCAAGGGGATAATATAGCGGTTCATGCGCAACATGCGCTGACGAAAGACGGCATCTTCCGTTTATTCTTGTCGTGATGCTGAGATTATGTTAACAGCGTAAAAACAGGGAACAGGGAAATAAACCGTCAACCATGATATGGCCTTCGTAAAGAAAATCGTTATGAGAATGAGCATCGCCTATTTTCTGCTGTCTTTCATTTTAATGTACAGCAGTATCCATTTTTATCTCTACTTTAAGATCCGGAGCGCTTTTCATCCGAACGCCGCGGCAACGCTATGCATCACGATCGCCTTTATCTTGCTGGGGCTTGCCCCCCTTATTGTCCGCATTACGGAAAGCTACGGCTTTGAGACGACGGCCCGTTTTTCGGCCTACATCGGCTACATCTGGATGGGCATCATCGTCTTGTTTTTTTTCACCTCCCTCATCCTTGACGTTTATCGTTTTTTTGCGTATGCGGCAGGTTACGTCGCCAAGGCGGATATGGCCGCCTTTCGTCTCTCACCGCTTTATGCTTTTATGATCCCGTTTATTATGGCTCTCGGCGTTACGGTTTACGGCTATTTTGAGGCCCGCCATATCCGGACGGAAACCATCGTCATCCGCACGCCGAAACTGCCCCCGGAGGCGGGGAAACTAAGAATCGTCCAGATTTCCGATATTCATATCGGACTGATGATCAAGGAAAAGCGTCTTTCGAAAATTCTTGCCGAAGTCAAAAAGGCCGATCCCGATATTATTGTATCAACGGGAGACCTGCTGGACGGAGAGATTAACAACCTCGCAAAACCGCTGGAAATGCTGAAAAATATAAACCCGCGTTACGGGAAATACGCCGTTACGGGAAATCATGAATTTTTTGCGGGCATACAAAACGCCGTCGAATTTACGGAAGGCGCCGGGTTTAAGCTCCTTCGGGGAGAGGGCGTTACGGTGGCAGGGCTGATCAATATTGCCGGCATTGACGACTCTACGGGAAGAAACATATTTTATCCCCGCCGGGTTCCGGAAAAGGACATCCTGGAAAAGCTGCCCCGCGAGCATTTCACGTTATTGCTCAAGCACAGGCCCGTCGTCAATCCCGACGCCCCCGGTCATTTTGATCTCCAGCTTTCCGGGCACACGCACAAGGGGCAGTTTTTCCCCTTCAGCATCATCACAAATCTGTTTTTCCCCTATCATGCAGGCTATTACGAACTGCCGAAGGGTTCATCTCTCTATGTCAGCAGGGGAAGCGGCACTTGGGGCCCCCCCATCCGGTTCCTGTCGCCGCCGGAAATCACCGTCATCGATCTTATTACAGAAAGATAAATTGAAAAGTCCCGTCGGTTTTGACCCCCATTTTCCTCCGATGCTGCCGATGATCCGCATAGTGCCCTTGTCCTTTGGGCAGACCAAAGGGTCCACTTCATACAAAGGGCAACTTAATATTCGGACAGTTTATGTGCTGCAAAACAGGACAATTTATGCGCTTCTTACATTCGCAATATAAAATGTTGACGAATAAACCGATTTACAGTACTACTAATCATACTAAAAAAAGGATTTTAAAAAATGGCACAAACAATTACAGCAAATGAATTGAAAACGAAGGGAGTTACCATCCTCAACGATGAGACCGCTGGTGGAACGGAAGTTATCATTACAGTCCGGGGGAAAAACAAATTTGTCGTTCTGCCTATCGAAAAATATAATTATTTGAGAGAATGCGAACTGGAAGCGGCATTTCTGGAATCAAAAAGAGACATTAAAGAAGGCAAATTTCTTAAAGAGTCCGTAGAAAAACACATCAAGAGAATAACTCGTGGCTGAAATATTATATACCGATAGTTATTTAAAACGAGCCGGCATATTTATCAAAAAGCATCCCGATTTAATTTCACAATATGAGAAAACTTTAAAAATATTGGAAATCAATCCATACCATCCATCGTTGCGCCTGCATAAACTACGCGGGAAACTATCTGAACTTTATTCAGTCTCGATAAACATTTCTTATCGTGTTACCATTATGTTCTTGATTGAGGATGATAAAATCATCCCCACCGATATCGGCAGTCATGATGAAGTATATTAACCACAAGGCTTCTTGAAATGTCGACTCAAAGCAACTAGAGAAAACTTATATTTCAAGACCTGCCCCCATTCCCTGACCGTCAGCGCCGCGATGCGTCCTTTCTTTGTAACCCCGAGCCAGGTGCCGCCTTCTCTTAAGTCCCTGCCGGCCAGCAGGCATGGGGCGTCATAAGCCTCTCGTCATACTCATCCCGGTTTGCCGCCAGAACCAGCAGGTATTTCGGGTGCATTTTATATGACAAGATGAATTTGTCGTGAGGCATGAAGCTAAGCTCCCATGCTCTATCATCCGTACCTTGTCCAAATTATTTTATGCTCATCCGTTTGAAGTTGACCGTAGGGCTACAAACGGATGGTGAAAGCAAATAAATATCAGCTATCGGAGAAATAATATCGAAACGAAGGACGTCTCAATTCCCCTAATTTATACCTTGAAATATCATAGATAGCGCTTGATATTTCAAGGTACGTCGTGTATGCTGTACCCATGAAACTCATCGACAGAAAAACAGATCGGGCTATATTGACCCGGTTCATGTCCATGTTTCCCGTAACGGCAATTCTCGGACCCCGTCAATGCGGTAAGACAACGCTCGCCAGAACGCTTTCCGCCGATGCCTATTTCGATCTCGAAAATCCCCAGGACCTTGCCCGTCTGGCACAGCCGCAGCTGGCCCTGGAAGATCTAACGGGACTTATCATCATAGACGAGATTCAACGACTGCCCGATCTTTTTCCTCTCCTGCGCCATCTTGTCGATCAGGGAAAAAAGCAAAAGTTTGTCATCCTGGGAAGTGCCTCCCGGGATTTAATCCGCCAGAGCTCGGAATCTCTGGCGGGAAGGATTGCTTATTTCCCATTGGGCGGCCTCCGCCAGAGTGATGTTGATCCCGGAGACGTCAAGGCCCTGTGGCTGCGCGGAGGATTGCCGCGATCCTTTCTGGCGGCTTCGGACAGTAACAGCCTGCTGTGGAGGAATCAATACGTGACAACCTTTCTGGAGCGGGACATCCCCCAACTGGGAATTACCATTCCGGCGCGCACCTTGCGCCGTTTCTGGACCATGCTGAGCCATTATCACGGCCAGATTCTGAACTATGCTGAACTGAGCCGATCCTTCGGCGTCTCCGACATGACCATCCGGAAATATTGCGATATTCTGGAAGGCACGTTCATGATCCGTATCCTTCAGCCCTGGTCCGTCAATACAGGGAAGCGTCTGGTGAAGCGGCCTAAATTATACCTGCGCGATTCCGGCGTGCTGCATGCCCTCATGTCCATTGAGACAATGGAGCAGCTGCAAGCCTCGCCCCGGCTTGGCGCCTCCTGGGAAGGCTTTGCCCTGGAATCTGTCTGCCGGACTTTGGATAAAAATGATGGTGAACTCTATTTCTGGCATACCCACGCCGGCGCGGAACTCGATCTATTCTGGCAGGCGGGAGGACGAAACTGGGGCGTCGAATTCAAATATGAAGATGCCCCCCGGCTGACCCGGTCCATGAAAACAGCCGTTGAAGACCTTACATTGGAACGGCTGTGGGTCGTCTATCCCGGGAAAGCGGCTTATCGTCTTACGGAGACCATTCAGGTGATCCCATTTACAGACATCCGTGACACCTGGATCTACGGATAAGGTGGAGAAAGAAAAGAAGAACAACCTTGTGATTTTAAGTTGGTAGTAAGGGGCAAACGGATGGCGAAAACAAACTATTATTTGCTATTGGGGAAGTAACTTCAAAGCTTAAGGATGTCACAATTACCGCACGAGGAACGATGCCAGATGATGCCGAAACTCGAAGAGGTAGAGTTCGGCAATGCCCATCTTGGTCCCCTGCTCTGTCCGACAACATCATTTGCCTCTCTACTTTGTGAGCTGGGACGGCAGCGGGCGCGGGAAAACGTGTTGCGTGAGCGGCCGCCGGTATATTCGGGGATGATGAGTTATGAGATAGAATCATCCCCATCGATATCGGCAGTCATGATGAAGTATATTAACCACAAGGCTTCTTGAAATGCCGACTCAAATCAATTAGAAAAAACTTATATTTCAAGGGGTTCAGTGCGTGCGCGTAGGCAAGTATAGGGAACATTATAGGATGTCCCCAATTGCTGAACAATAACGATCTGCCATGCCGGTTTAATCCCCTATAGTGCACTCTTTATCAAAATAATTCAGCGGGCGAATCTATTTTATCGTAAGATGCCCGCATTTCTGTGTACCAGGTATAATCTTCTGATTCACATATCTCCTCGACTAGGTCCCCGTCTTCGTTTACTACCACCACTCGAGTATAGACTTCCAGCAACTCAAAGTCAATGCTGAACGGCTCGTAAGTCGCCTCACCATCCTGTAATAATAAACAGGCGTTCTCTTTGCTGATTTCCACCGGCTCAGACAGGCAATTCCGCCAGTAAGTGGTGTAGTAAATGAACGGCCAGAAGCGGTCATCTTGGATGTCAGCAGCGGCCCATTGGGGGTCCGGTAAAGCACCGTTTCCGCTGTTTACATCATCGGGGTAACTTATCACAGGCGCCGGCATGGGATCCGGCGCCACCCATCCGCAGCTGCTGTAATTGCCGCCGGGACTAAGCAGCTTCTGAACCGTGCGTCGCAGCAGGCACAGGCCGGCAAAATTGATCTCATAGACAATTACCCTCTTATCATCTATAATTTCAGTGCGTTTGGCACATAACGCAATCGGGGTGGCGTTTTCCCACCACTGTACCCTCTTGACCCATGCCAGGGTATCCCATGGCTCGCCTTCATAATCACTGTGATAGACCTGGAGACCGTAAAGCCAGAACCCATCACCAGACGTATGATCTGTTGCGGTTCCCTGCGTCTTTATGCAATACTCTGCGTCTTGCTGCGGGACCTCTTCCCACACGTTGAATATGGTACGCGAAGGATTCAATGCCGTGCGTGCAACGGAGGCATATCCGCCGTTCAGCAGAGAGGCCGAGAAGGGACCACACAATCCGCCCGGCTGCACGGCGATACTGACGGAGGTTCTGCCGTTGTCGATTTTCACGACTTCCCCTCCTATCGCGGGCGAGGTTCCGTTGAACGTGCATCGCAGATAAAACACGTTGCTGCCAAAAAAATATTTGCCGATAACGGTGCCGGATTCACTGCCCAGTTTGCCTCTATAGACAAGCATATAGGACGACTCGCTTTCAGTAGGCGGAGTAAAAGTGATAGTCTGTGGATCACCTCCGGGCGCCAGTGAAGATACCATGGCGTTGGCGATATTTTCTACAGGCGTTCTCACTCCATTTTCATCATCATAATACAACTCAAAGTGACCGTCGGTCATGGTCTCAGTCGAAGCATTTTTAACCTTCAAACTTCCGTCACCCATTTCCACGTCCAGTTTCCCGCGGAAGAAATAACTCAGTACCTGCGACGAATAGCCGATGGCGCGGGGAATGAGAAATTTCGAATAATCGTGAAACACATTTTCATCCAAAGAAGGCACAGGCGGATATTCGCTCTCCGGAAGCGCTCTGATTTGCCGCCAGTAATCGAAATAATCGACAGCAGCCAGTAAATATCCCTGATAGTTTTTGTCAGGAGGATTTGAATTGCAGTAAGCCTCCCCCATGCAATTTTTCAGGTAATATTCGCGGTCGTATTGACCCAACGGACCCGTATACGATTTCATGTGCCTATTTCCACTGTCAATTTGGGGATAAGTAAAGTCATTGTAAATAATCGTGTCATCACTGAAAAAGTTTGCGTTTGTATATTCAGCGAGGCCGATGCCCGTGGATGATATGGCAGCTTCGCCGGGGTTGTATCCACTATATTGTCCTGTGTCGAAAAGGTTGGGGATCAGAAAAGCCGTGCTTTGCGGCAAATAATTGACTGGCTGCAGATCGTTGTTTATAGATGGCGCTCTTGGAACGGCGACGGGATTCAGAAACCAATTCTCATAACCTTCGAGAAAAGGGTGCCAGTCATTTCGAACGTGTGCCGGCACCGACATATCCTGCACCAGATGCATCACTTGCCCCAAGCCTCTGAATGTTTCGGCAAAAAAACGCTCCCTTGCAGTCTTATCGTTTGCCGTCAATGCCTGATAATAATAAGAGCGAACATCGTTCCAGGAATACGACTCCGCACCCTGAGCGCCTATGGGTTTCAATGCCCAATTCAATGCCGAAAAGTAGGGACCAGGGGACAAGCCTTGATCGTTTATCGGATTGTGAAAATGATTGCGCAATCTTAAGTGATCGTCCTCATACTCGCCGCCGTCGGAAATCCAGTCTTGAACCATTTTATGATCAAATTTAGCCGTAACGCCATCACTTAAACCAAGATTATTTTTCAAATAATTATCAAGCGAGTAACCATGAAAACCTTTTGTCGGATCTGCAATATAAATATTGATTGCTTTATGAGTATCAACACTTAGTGCAAAGCTCTGTATAGCACTCATCACCATTATCGATATTGTAATAATGCATATTATGAAAATATTCATTATCGTTTCTATCTTCATTTTACGTCCCCCCTATGTCCTCTGATTCTTCTCTCCTCATTGATTGCCTTGAATAAAATCGGCAATTTATTGGAACGATAAGCGGCAGGCGTTGATGGATAACTTTCACCCTTTTTCAACTCCACAATCCCCAAGGGACCTTTCCATTTAACGAATTTGCCTGCCGGGGCGTTCATCATTTCGATCTCTACTTCCTTCCCGATAACATCCGTCGAAAAGTATTCTTCCATTGCAATTCCGCCGCCAGGGATTCCTACGTAATATACTCTTTCTGAAACTGCCATAAAGCCGGGTTTATAGAATATAAAGTGAGTTCCCATGTCCCTCGTAAATACGTTCATAGAAGTTAATGAAGGAAAGTAAAATTCGCCCCTGCCGTCCGTGAGTGTTTCTTTTGCCTCAAAAACATATGCGTTGGGGCCGCCCGGACTGCCGATTAGAGGCTGCTTGTAATACATGACCACGGCCACGGCCGATTCTATCGGTGCCTTCGTCTCGGCGTCAATAATCCTGCCTCGGAATTCCGGCTTATGGTAAAGAGTGCAACCGGACATGGCGGCAATCAAGCTAATAAATATAACCGAAATGATTACCTTTTTCATTAATACCTCCTTATCTTCCATATCCCATTTGCATCTTGAATGAATTGCAGCGGAATGGAATAAGTTCGCCCGTTTCTGGCTACTAAAATCTCGTATGTCGCCCAGCTATTTTTCATCTCTATTAAATTGATCTGTGTTGTATTCAATTCATTAACAACATCGGTCAGGCCGGATTTCAAACCATTAAACAACTTGTAATAAAGTGGCTGAGAATCAGAAGCAAAAAAGGATACGGCAGCACTGATATCCTGCCGAGACAAAGCGTCTTTCATCCCATTCCAGATGCTTTTAAGTTTATTGTCAATATGTGACAATGAAAAAGCCGTTAATATAATCTTATCCCCATATGTATTACCGTCAGGTCCGGTTGCCGTGGCGGTAAAGGTGCAGAGACCCTCCGCGGTGATTCTGTATTTGTATTCATCAGGAATTTCACTTACCATTTGTTCAACATCACCAGGGCCGGTCCAAGTAATGATCGGATTGGTTATGGTAAAGGAACCATTTATTCTCAAGACAATTTCCAGCGGCGCTGTGCCGGATTCCGGATAGGCCGAGAGCCGAATGAAGTTCCCAGAGACAGACGCATTCACCGTGATCGATTTTGTTGCCACGGCGCCATTGGCATCCGTGGCGGTGACGGTGATGGTGTTTTGCCCTTCGGTCAAGGGTACATCGTTGACGGCAAATTGATTGCCGCTCAGGACAGCGACTATGCCGTTCACCGTGACGCCTGTTTCCACATCGGCGGCATTGGTAATAGTGCCGGTTACCGAAACACTGCTGCCATTTATGGTCGCACCGTTTGTGGGAGTGGTTATTAAAATGGCGATCTGACTGCCCGTTGTCGTCTTAAACGTATTGCCTGCGGAACTGGCTGTTGTGCCGTTTTGGGACGATGCGACTATGCGGAAATGGTAGGTCGTTGCAGCCGTCAGATTGGCCAGGACGACACTGTGCGTTGCCCCATCCGGGGAAGAAGTTGCGATATTGCCATAGGCTGTCGTCGTGCCGTATTCGACAATGCCTGACGTGATCTGATCCGTCTGCCAACTGATCCTTGCCGAATTTTCCGTAATCTCCGTCACGGCAATATTGCTTATTGCCGGGGGAATGGGGCTCAAGGGTATGTTCAAGACCGATGTTTCACCGGCGGCAACATTGCCGCTTACGGAATAAGGCAGATACCAGGGCTTCACGACCGTGCCGGAGAAGGGGCCTTCGGCAACCTCGGCGGTAAATGTGCCGGCTGTGTTTGTCGATATTGTCCGGCTTGTCCCGGCGCCGTCGATGATGGAAACGACAGCGGATGAAAGAGGCGCACCGGTCAGCATGTTGGTTACCGTACCCGTCAGCGTGCCTTTGGGCAATGACGCAACCGTGACGCTGATGCTGTGGCTTGTCGTCCGGCCGTATTGATCCGCCGCAATCGCCGTGATTGTGTTTAATCCTTCGTTCAAGGTGATGCCGGCGGAAAACATGTTGTCTTGAATAGCAGCTGCGGTATCGTTGACCGTGATGCTGACGGCATTGGTGCAATTGCCGGCCACGGTTACGGACGTTGAATCAACTGTGCCGCCGTCTTGCGGCGAAGTAATGGCTACTTCCGGGAAATTGCCGTTACCGGGAAGCTGGATGATCGTGAGGCTGTCGGTCTTATCATCCGGCACGGCGGCGACGTTGGTCTGCGTATTGACGGCCACGCCGCGCGGCAGTTTGTTTAATGCATATGTTTGAATCACTCCCCCCGTATTCATATCAATCAGGTAAAGCAGGCGATCTTCATCACAGACGACCAGCACCCGGTCATCCAGTACATGAACGGCAAGATCGATGGGGTGTTTGCCTACCGAGATTAGCTTTGATTCTCCGGTATTTGTATTAATTAATGTAATCGCATTGTCCTTTTCATTAGTGACAACGGCGGTTCCCATGCGGGAATTTATATCGATGGCGCAGGGTTTCTTCCCCAGGGAAATCGTATCGACAACGCTCAAGGCGTCGGGATCGACAACGGAGATGCTCCGGTCCTTTTTGTTCGCCACATAGGCAAAACCGTTCCCGGCGGATATTATATTGTCTGATGTATCGGGACTGATCACGCCGGGGTTCACATATGCGCTGTAAAACGCCGCATCGACAGGTTCCCTGCCGACCTGAACGGTTCCGATAACCCGCAACGTATTCAGATTGATAAATGAAACGGTATTATCTTTGAGGTTTGTTACAGCGGCCGTGTGATTTTGCGGCTCAATGGCAATGCCGGTCGGATATTTACCGACCGGCAGGGTTGATATAACCCGGCGGCCGGTCAGGTCGATGACGGATACGGTGTTGTCGCCTACATTGGTTACGGCAGCCATGTTGATTGCCGGGTCGATGGCGACGCCGTACGGCTCCTTGCCGACCGGAATGGTTGCTACAACGCTGCCGTCCCCCAGATTGATGACGGATACGGTAGCCGCCTTCTCATTGGTTATGACGGCCTGATTTGTCAGGGGGTTCACAGCGATGCCTCGCAGGCCGGATTCGATAAGAATCCCCTCCGGTGGCGAGGTTTCAGCATGGGCGTATGCGGCAGAGAGAAAAACGCTGATTAAAAAGGAAACCAGGAAAGCCGCCGCAAATATTTTTCGTTTGGATTCCAGAACAGACATAGATATCCTCCTTGTCGATGAAAAGAATTTTGGATATTGAATTTTTTATCGCTGCTTATGGGGCTGTGAATAAATGTTTGTTCTTTGAAGCAATATGAATCAAGTGCCTGTCAGCCTGTTTTGACACAAAAGGCGGAATACATCTTACTCATATTTTATTGGTGTTTATTATCATTGAGTTGCTTGGATAATAAAGAAATACCATAATGTCAAGCTGAAAAATAAATAGAGGCTTGATGTTTTTAGGGATAACAAAAAGGAAAGCGAAGGGAAGAGCTCTATTCTTGACTATGCGATGAATAGCTGAAAGGGGGACAGATTCCAAATCTGTCCCCCTTTTATCGTTATGCTTCTAATTGATGGAAAAAGTAATGACCTTCCCGTCTTTATTTCTTTTGATCTCGCCGTTGCTTTCGAGAAACCTGACATGGGCGATGGCTTCGCCTGTGGCAAACCACCTCTGGGACACGGGGAACATATCCCATGACGGATAGGTAATATCCCAGGTCATCTGCGAAGCGATTTGAAAAGCGTTCAGAGGACCTTTTCTTAATATTTCAAGGACCTCGTCGGCTCTTTCTCGATGATGCACCCGCAACTCTTCAATCCTTGCCCGATGATCATCCATGATCCGCCGGTGTCCGGGCAATGTCATGGTCACATCAAGCTGATAGACCCGATCCAGGCTTGCCAGGTAATCATGCAGGGGGTCTTCCCGCTCGGAAAAACAGGCGATGTTGGGCGTGATGTCTATGAGAATATGATCCCCCGAAAGGAGCAGTTTCTTGTCGGCGTCATAAAGGCACATATGGCCCCGCGTGTGGCCCGGCGTCTGAACGCACTGGAAATGGTACGCGCCCACATCCACCCGGTCGCCGTCTTCCAGGATCGTGTAGGCAGGCGGCGCCTCGGGGCTGTATTTATAGCCGGGATGGCTTTTCAAGGCCGCCTCCAACTGATTTTCCGGAAAACCGTTCTCGCCGGCAGAGGCGCCCATGTTCCCCCAACCGCCCGTCATCTCCGAATCCGGCCTGTTAAAATAGACAATGCTGTCTTTTGTCGCCAATCTGGACACGAGCCCCGTATGATCGGCGTGCAGGTGGGTCAGGAAAATATCCGTCTTGCTGAGATCCACATCCAGTTCCTTCAACCCCTCCTGCATGGCCTCAAAACACTCTTTGCGGTTAAAGCCCGTATCGATCAACAGGTTTCTGCTCCCCCCTTTGATGATGTAGGAATTGAGCGCCTTAAGCGGATTCCCGGGGAGGGGAATTTCAATGGTGTACAGATCGGGCAATATTTCTTTCTTCATTTATTTACATACTCCTTCGTATTTATTGAACATGGTTTTTATAAAATTTTCCGATGCGGTCGATGGCGTCTTTCCCTTCTTGCAGGATTGGCGAAAACATCGGCCATACATGGATCATGTCATTCCAGACCTGAAGCGTGCAATCCACGCCGCAGGTTTTGGCTTTTCGGTCAAGTTCGACCGAGTCGTCAAGAAGGACTTCCTCCGAACCCACCAGGATAAGAAGCGGCGGCAGACCGGTCAAATCGGCAAAGACTGGCGATGCCAGCGGCGTTTTCGCATCCTCGCCGTTGAGATACATGTCCGCCATTTCCTGAATGCCGTCCACCGTGATCATGGGATCTGTTTCCGCCTTTGTCCTGTATGTTTCGGACGAACCGGTCAGGTCGGCCCAGGGTGAAAGACAGATCCCGCAAGCGGGCAGGGGATCGCCGCTGTCGCGGAGTTTGATCAGCGTCGCCATCGTCAAACCGCCCCCCGCAGAGTCTCCGGCGATGGCGATTTTCTCCGGCTTGAAACCCTGCTTGATCAGCCAGCGATACCCCGTCACCGCGTCCTCGACGGCCGCCGGAAAAGGATGCTCCGGCGCCAGGCGATAGGCAAGCGACAACGCTGAGGCGCCGGCGGCCCTTGAAATATAGGCAATCATCTGCCGATGGGAAACAAGAGAACCCACGACGTAGCCGCCGCCGTGCAGATACAGGAGAACCCTGTCCGCCGGCGCGCCTTCCAAATTGACCCATTCAGCCTGGACGCCGTCGGCGTCGATGCCTTCGACGGTAAATCCCCTGGGCAGATGCATGCCGGCGGCTCTGTCGTCCATCTGTTTGCGCCGTTCCTCAACCGGCAGGCCCGATGAGTCCGGAAACGTCGCCAATATGTCCCTTATCAGTTTGATGCCTTTATTCATGAATCCTTCTCCCTTTCAATCCTTTCGATCATTCACGATGTTCTTCACCGCATCAAGGGTTGCGTCCACATCCTCGCTGTTGATCCAATAATGCAGGACGGCCCGGAAGCGGCGCTGCGCAACGGCCATGATTTTTATATTCCGCCCGGCAAGCCGTGCAATAAACGCCGCGTCTGTTAAGGCTGCTTCGGGCGGCAGATGAAAATACACGATGTTGGTGGAGACCGGCTCGACGGTCAGGTTTGGTATCGCGCTCAGCCCGGCCGCCAGCTTTTTCGCATGGGCATGATCTTCATGCAGGCGCGGCGCCATCGTTTCCAGGGCGACCAGTCCGGCGGCGGCCAGGATGCCGGCCTGGCGCATGCCGCCGCCGAGCATCTTGCGGGCGCGGCGGGCTTCGCCGATAAAGGCGCGGCTGCCGCAGAGGACCGATCCCACCGGAGCGCACAGGGCCTTGGACAGACAAAATGAGACAGAATCGGCGGGCGCTGCGAGTTCCTGCGGCTTAACGCCGAGGGCTGCCGCCGCATTGAAGATGCGGGCGCCGTCGATGTGCAGTTTCAGGCCGTGCTTCCGCGCCAAATCTCCGACGGCATGGGTGTATTCAACGGAAAGAGCCGCGCCGGCGCAGCGGTTGTGGGTGTTTTCCAGGCAGATGAGCCGGGTGCGGGGAAAATGGATATTGTCGGGACGGATGGCCGACACAATGTCCTCCATAAGCAGCGTCCCGTCAGCCTGGTTTCTAAGGGGCCGCGGGTGGATGCCCCCCAGGGCTGCCGATCCGCCCGCCTCGTAGATGAAAGTATGCGCCTGGTCCCCCAGGATGATCTCGTCGCCCCGGCCGCAGTGCGCAAGCAGCGCCACAAGGTTGCCCATGGTGCCGCTGGCAACGAAGAGCCCTGCCTGCTTGCCCATCAACTCCGCAGCCTTTCTTTCCAGCTCATTGACGGTTGGGTCTTCTCCGTAAACGTCATCCCCCGCGGCGGCATGGGCCATTGCCTCGCGCATGGCCGGCGTCGGCTGCGTTACCGTGTCGCTCCGAAGATCGATGATTTCCTTTCCGTCGAGGATAAATGCCATAACCGTCTGATATGCCGATATGTATGTTAAAAAATAACCCGCTTTCAGCAGGACGGGCGGAAGTATACGAAGATTGACGGGGGGTGTCAAAGAAATTATGTCTCCATCGGTTATGGTCAATTTTATTATTTTTTTGCATTCAAGCGGATTTATGGTACAAAATGAACAGGTTTGACGACTGCCTCTTCATCTCCGGAAGAGCCGGGGGCTTACCCATTGCGAGACCTTTGAATTTGTCGTGTCGAGGAGCGTGAGCAACGAGAAATCTCAATGCATTGAGACCCAGAAGATTTCTCCCTGCGATCGAAAGGACAGAGCATCGGAATCATTCAAAGGTTTTATTGGAGTCATCAGCGGGAAGGATTGATATGAGAACCCAAAGACGGATAGCGCTGTTGATCATTTTTGCCCTTGCTATCTTGCAGGGGTGTCACGGGGGAGACGCGACTTCCCAGCCCAATCCGCTCGCTACGGCGGACCAGCTAAACGCCGAGAGATCGGCCATCAATATCGCGGCAACACCTGAAGTGCAGCAGGCAAAGCAGTTGTTTGCACAGCAATGGCTGGCCGCCGCCGGTCCCGTCAGCGCAGAAACCCTGTCATACTTTGAGGGGGCCGTCGATGAAATGGTTTTCTTTATGGCCCTTACCATCAGCACAAACGACCCCAATTACCCGAATATTGTGTCTCTTCTTGCCGCACCGCACACATGGTTCGGAACCAGTGTCCCGGGATCGAGAATGGTATTCGATAATCCGGATTCAACGTACAGGCGAATACCCATCGACCCAAACGCAAGCTACATCATCTCCGGCAGGCAGAACCCCTTTCCGCCCATAGACGCAAATTATTCCCTTTTTGATCTTTTCAACAATACGATCTCTAATCTGAGCGATAAAGAATTGGTCACCGCACCCGACGGCTCCTTTACCATTACCGTCGACAGCAGCCCGGCCAACGGCAGGCCGAATCATATTCAAAGCACGCCCCAGGCGGCATCATTGTTCGTCCGGAATACCGTAAGCGACTGGGCAACCCAATCGTTCGACACCCTCAGCGTACAGAGGGTCGGGGGGCCGCCTTTGCCCGCGCCGCGCAGCTTCAATGAACTGGTCGGACAGACCGCGGCGTTTCTGCCGTTTCTTATGGGAACGGTCAATGCGTTCATCAACCGGATTGCGGAAGTCCCCGTCAACACGCTGCCGCCGATATCCATGGGCGGAACCGGGGGGCTCCTGAGCACACAGGCCCAGACTTACAGCAGCTTTCAAATAGCCGACGACGAGGCCCTGGTCGTCACGGTCGATTTGGGCGGCGCGGCCTATTTCATTTGCCCCGTTTACACCAGATGGTTCACCACAACCGATTATGTCAACCACACGCAAAGCCTCAATAACGCGCAGGCGGCGGCAAACCCTGACGGCACATATACTTTCGTCGTCTCGATGAAGGATCCGGGAATCTACAACTGGGTGGATACGGTCGGATTGCACGAAGGGATTCTCAATCTGAGGTGGCAGGGCTTGCCCGATCAACCGCCGGCTTCGGGCGGGGTCGCCGCAACGATTCGGCTCATCAAACTGGCCGACATGGCAACAACACTACCGAGCGGCACCCGGTATGTCACCCCGTCGGAACGGCAGGAACAGCTCGCAGCCCGCGCCGCTGCATACGCGAGACGTTATCGGGACTATTGACATCAATTTGATCTGTCCGCCGTTCCCTTCAGTTACTCGATAAGGCCATATCCCGCCAGTTGCGGCAAAAGATCGGCCAGGGTTGTGAACTGAATGGACGCCATGCCCGCGGCCCTTGCCCCCCGGACATTTTCATGCGAATCATCCACGAACAGGCATTCATCGGGAGACAGGCCCAGCCGGTCCAGGCACAACGCGTATATGTCCCCGGCGGGTTTGTTGATGCCCACATTGCATGAGAAGACCGATGCGTCGAAAAGGTTCAGCCATTGGGCATGTGCTTCGATATGAACAAGCAAATCCCGCGGCATGTTGGAGATGATGGCCAATGTGATCGCCTTGCGCTTGCAGTCCTGAACGAACCGGATAACCGGCTTGTTGATGTGCATCCAACTTGCCACATCGTCCCGGATGAGCCGGGCGATATCCCTATCGTTCGGCTCAAGGTTGTAATGCCGGAAGATGTGCAGCCAGTACTCGCGACCGGACCACCGGCCGTTGTCGTAGCACGGCCTGTACTGCCGGTACACGGCGTCAAAATCGTTGAACCTGCGTTGCATGCCGGAAAGCCCGTTATTCGTATCGGCAATATTCTGCGGCAGGCTGATGACGCCTCCGTAATCCAGAATCAGTGCCCGTATTTTGGTTCCGTTCATGTTCATTTGCCGAAAATCCATGCTTACTTTTGGAGGGCGGCGGCATAGGATTTAAGATCATCAATGCGCTCCCGCGATGAGGGGTGGGTTGAAAACATGTATGCCCAATCCGGGATTGTATCATTATCAAGCAGTATACGGAAAAGACGATCAACGCCTTCAACTTTGCCGTATGCGGCGTAAACCAGCTCTATGCCGAAACGGTCCGCCTTTTTTTCCCTTTCACGGGAATACTTTCTTTCAAAGACGAAGTCGAAACTCTGCCCCAGGAATTCCGCGCCCGATCCGCTGCCGAAAACAACGGCCATGACGATTTTGAATCCTATGGCCCGGCCCATCCCCTGAAGGTGATCGCGATGGTAAAAATGTCCCAGTTCGTGGCCCAGGACAAAAGCCACTTCAATTTCGTCGTCCAATACATCCATCAGGCCCTTGGTCACTCCGATCGTTCCGCCGGGAAATGCAAAGGCATTTGGTTTTTCATGATCAATAAATACGATGCGGTAGGGCAGCGGTGGAACGTTTTTGCCGGTTTGCAGTTTTGCCAGAATTGCGGAAGCCCTTTCCAGTTGCTTCCGGCTGGACGCATCCGGGTTTTTTGCGGCTGCCGCTTTAAAATTATTGAAAATCTTTGCTTCCGTCTCAACGGAAATCCTCGAAACAACAAGATTGACGGCAATTCCTATGACAAAATACAGAATGATCAGCAGCGCCAGGGCGGACAAAACCAGTTGCCACAACTCTTTTCCGGCAGTGCCGCGAGCCGAACTGATATTCGCCGTTTCTTTCGGTTGCCTGTTTGTGATGATCATCGTTCACCGGCCACATAACGCAGCGCCGTGCCGTAGGCAAACACTTCCACGGCGCCTAATCGCTGTTTCGAGCCGCCTTTTGAAATACTGCTGGTTTCAAGCCGGACATTGACGATCAGATCCGCATCGGGGCATTTTTCCTTCATCCGAAGGATCGCCTCGCGCCGTCCGCGATCCAGCAGACTCACATATGATTTGACCTCGCCGCCGAAAATCATGCGAAGACCCGCGAGAAACCGTTTAAAATAATCGTATGAAATAACGACCGAACCGGTTACAAACCGGGCTTCGGCAACAGGTTGCAGCGTCGGATATTTCTTTTCGTTTATCAGCGGTATGCCGCCGTAGCGGCGTTCACGCTCATCGATGGATCGATAATGCCGTCTCTCCAGCGCGCTCCCTACAATCAGGGCAACCACAATAATCAACAGAGGAATTCCCAGTTGAATGACCAACGAAATGATCGCTTCCATGACGACCCTCCTAATCCACTTTTACGGCGGTGCCGTAGATGTATAGTTCGCTTGCGCCCTGTGCAATGGACGACGTATTAAACCGGACATTGACAACCGCATTGGCGCCCAATTCTTTGGCCTGGACGATCATCCGATCCATTGCCTGCCGGCGCGCATCCTCCAGCAACTCCGTGTAGCCTTTGAGCTCTCCCCCGACCAGATTCTTCAGGCTCGCCATAATATCCCGGCCTACATGCTTTGCCCGAACCGTACTACCTGCCACCAATCCATAGTGTTCGACAATCTTCTTTCCCGGAATCTCTTCGATGTTTGTGATCAGCATTCTTGCCTCCTTTTTTAAAATAGCACCGTTAACCCGTCTGGCCGCAGTATCACCTTCTCTATTTTTGCTTAATTTTCTATTTTCCCTGGAAAACTTAAAAATTAAGTATGATCCGATCAATATAAGTTATTAGGAATGTTGGATTTTAAAGCACTTTGTCATTTTCTTGTCAATTAAATATTTTTCTTCATCTGTAGTTGATAAATTTTGAATGATCTTGTATCAAGGAAACCTGAAAAATAGGCTGCGGCAAGGCTCACCCTGCATACCGCGGAAAGATGGATGTTGTTTCCATAACGGAAATGAAGGAATGCCGCCGGTTTAGTTCAGGGGAAAAACGAAAACATCAATAATGACCATGCATCAACAGAAGGAGAAAAATATGCCGGAATACTGGATCAAGATCAGCGAGACGGAAGAGGAAGAAGTAGAGCATCACCATTACCTGATTTCCGCCAAAGACAAAAACGAAGCGAAAAAGTCCGTTCTGAAGTTCATGGAGCACTTCATAGACGATGATGAGAATCCGGAAAAAATCGAAGATGGATTTACGTTCTACAACAAGGCCGTGTTTGTTCGGCTCGAGTCCATCAAAGAAACGACGAAGGAAAAATTCAAGGAATTTCTGCTGAAAATCCACACGATCAACATGACGTAGCCGGAGGCAGCCGGCATGAAACATGTGGTCGGAAAGGAAGATATGTTATTTTGTTTAGAGAATCAGCTGTCCCGCCAAAGTGATAATGTCCTAAACTGCCAAAGTAGAAATGTCCTAAAATAAGGCTGTAATTGTTTCCTAAAGGAAGGAGGT